>JADHXQ010000052.1 GCA_016782885.1 Phycisphaerae bacterium
GGACGGCGCCGGCGTGGCTTTGCAGGAGCATTTCGGCGATACCCGCCGGTCCGCCGAAGTTCGCGTCGATCTCGAATGGCAGCGGGCGCCCCGACCAGCACTGGTCGAACATGTTGGGGTTCATGTTGTCGCCGAGCAGTTTCGCCAGCGCCTGGTATGAACGCTCGCGATCGCCCAGGCGGGCCCAGAGATTCACCTGCCAGCCAAGCGACCATCCGACGTTGCCCATCCCGCGATGGAGCAGGCTCGTGCGGCAGGCGTCCGCGAGTTTCGGCGTCCCGGGCGTGATCTCGCTGCCGGGATGAAGGCCCCACATGTGCGACAGGTGGCGGTGATGGTTCTTCGGATCGTCAACGTCCTCCAGCCACTCCTGGAGCTGCCCGTGTTTGCCGATCCTGTTCGGTGCGATACGGGCGCGCATATCCGTCAACTTGCGGCGGAGGTCCTCGTCAACGCCCAGGATCTTCCCCGACTCGATCACCCATCCAAACAGCGAGCGGATGATCTGGTGGTCCATCGTCGGGCCCATCACCAGCCCGCCGTTCTCCGGCGAGTTCGACGGGCCCGAGATCAGCCACTTCCTGTCGCCGCGCGGGTCGGTCATCAGGTAGTCGGCGAAGAAGATCGCGGCGCCCTTCATCAGCGGATAGGCCCGCTTTGCGAGAAACTCCCTGTCGCCGCTGAACTGGTATCGCCACCACAAATGCTGACACAACCACGCCCCTCCAGTCGGCCAGATACCGTGGTTCGAAGCGTTGATCGGCGCGCTGCCCCGCCAGATGTCCGTGTTGTGGTGCAGGACCCAACCGCGGCAGTTGTAGAAGGTTTTGGCGGTCTTGGCGCCGGTTGCGGAAACGTCTTCGAGCATCTTGAACAGCGGCTCGGCGCATTCGCCAAGGCCCGTGGTCTCAGCCGGCCAGTAGTTCATCTCGGTGTTTATGTTGACCGTGTACTTGCTGCCCCAGGGCGGTTTGAGTGTATGGCTCCAGAGTCCCTGCAGGTTTGCAGGCTGGCCCGGCGAACGGCTCGATGCGATCAGCAGATATCGCCCGTACTGGAAGAACAAAGCGGCCAGGTCCGGATCGCCGCTTTCTTTGAAGTCGGCGATGCGCTGCGGAGTTGTCTTGTCGACGGTTTTGGCAGGCCCCAGGTCGATCGTTACGCGGTCGAAGAGCTTGCGGTAATCGGCGATGTGGGCTTTTCGTATCGCGTCGTACGACTTGTCGCCGACGATCGTCAGGCATGCTTTCGTCCGTACGGAGGGATCGGCTGATACGTCTTTGTAATTCTTGTAGTTCGTCGCACCGGCCAGGATCAGCACGGCTGAATCCGCGGCGGCGATGCTGACGCCTTCGTCGGTGACGGTAAGTTTCCCGCCCGTCGCAGCCGCTTTGAGGCGCGCCTCGAACTTCATGACGCTCGGGACTTTCATCCGGCTTCGCTGGGTGATGCGCCCTTGCAGCGAGAGGGTGGTATCGTCGCTGCGGATGGTCTTGCTTTCGGTATGGAGCGTGGTGAGTTTGGCGCCGAACGTGATGCGTCCCGGTTTGTCGCAGGTGATCCGAACTGCGATGATCTGGTCGGGATGGCTGGCGATTACTTCCCGCGTGAATGTCGCGTCACCGACGCGATAGCTGACGCTCGCGACGGCCTGGGAGATGTCCAACTCGCGGCGATAGCTCTTTGTTTCGTACTTATCGTGCCCGTCGAAGGTCAGCACCAGGTCGCCAAGCGGCTGGTAGTCTTCCTGGCGGAGAGGGACGCTCATGAAGTGCTGAGAGGCGAGTTTATCGGCCTCTTTCTGTTTGCCGTCCAGAAGGAGCTTGCGGATCTGCGGCAGGTATCCGGACGCCCCGGCGTGCTGGTAGTCCATCGGCCGGCCGGTCCAGAGCGAATCCTCGTTGACCTGGATCCGGGCGACATCCGCCCCGCCGAACACCATACCGCCGAGCCGCCCATTGCCGATCGGCAGGGCCTCGACCCATCTTTTTGCCGGCGCGGAGTACCGGAGCACGCGGTTCCTGTCGGCTGCAGCAGCCGTTGCGCCCATCATCGTAAGCCCCAGCAAGGCGACAGTGATCCGCAAGCCTCGCCACCGATCGATCATATTCGTGCTCCTTCTATTTTCTTTTGGCGGTATACTTGCCTTCGATGTCCAGCGTGTTGGCGTCCTTGAGAACGTGGCGACCCGCGCCGGGGATGTCCACGATCTTCTCGTTGACAACCGTAAAAGATTTCTTCCAGTGGTCATTACCGTTCCGTTTGAGAAGGCAGTATCCGTCTTTGGTGAACTGGCGAGTCCAGATGTTTTTACCGAGTTTGTATTCCCATACGCCCAGGATTGCGTGTTTGCCTATGGGAACCGCCTTGGCGGGAGGCAGCGGTTTGGGACCTTCGGTCCTGGTCTGCAGCGCCTTTAGAACCGACCAGTCCTTGATGCCCTTGTCGAAGTTCAGGATCCTGATCTCACTCGGTTTAAGCTCGATGGAGACCTTGTCGCCATACTTGTACTTCTTTTCAAGCCCTTCGAGGCTGTCGGCCAGGGGTGATGTGAGATTAAACGTCCCGCCGCCGGGGAGCAGGCCAAATGCCCGGTCGAGAGTGAAGCTGTATTTCTTAGCCTCGGACATTGGATTGTGAATGGAGACATACCCCCGCTCGGCGCCCCAGGCGGTATATCCGTAGACCTCCCTTGCGGGATCGCCGCCGTGCATGCGGGATCGCTTGAATGTCGGGAACACGTCGTGTGCCCAGTGCAGGCCTTCAGCCAGCACGTCCCAGTCGTAATCCTTCAGTGCGGCCGGCTTGATGTAAAGCTCGATGAACCCCGTACCGCGCGACATGTTCATGTAGAGGTACTTGCGGAATACTTCCTTTGTCTCGCCGGTCCTTCGTTTCTTCGGCTCGTGGTTGAAGATCGCGTGCATCGGGAACTGCGTGTTCTCCTTGTTCCATATCTCGTAGTACCTGCCGTCGCGATAGACCAGTTCCCTGGTCCTGCTGGACCCGCCGGCCGCGTCGCCGGCGTTAATCATCCAGACCGAATCGATGTACATCAACCACCACGAACTCAGGTACGCCCCGTTAGAGATAACGATATACACGTCCGGATTCACGCGGGCCATCTCGCTGAATATCCGCATCAACCGCTCGGTCCCGGCCACCAGGTAATAGGTCTTCAACTCATCGTATTTGGCGTCGTTGAGCGCCGCATCGCCGGACTTCATGTCACCCAGCTTCAACTGCGGCATGTGCGGGATACCATACTTGTCGCCGTGCAGCTCGAAGTTGCGGGTGTTGAGGTGCCCGAACAGACCGTCGAGCTTGAAGTACGAAACGCCCAGTCTCGCCAGCTCCACCATGCGGGCTTCCAGCAGTTTCATGTATTTCGGTCCCGCCAGCGACATCCAGTTGTCCAGGGCCTCGAACCCCTTGGCCCGATACCCGCCGACCGCGCGGGATGCCCCGAACAGGCAGCCCGGGCTTAACCACAATCCCAGGCGGGAATCGGCGGCTTTGACTGTGGCGCGGCTGGTGGCGAAATCGGTGTCGAACTTGGAGTTGCCCTGCCATGCCTTTACCGTCCAGTCCTTGCGCGCATCCTGCCAGCCATCGTCGATAACGTACGCCCTCAGCGGTTTGGTTCCGCGCTCGGTAACGAGCTTCTTGTGGATCAGGTTGACGCTGTCGCGGAAGGATTCCTTCCTGACGCCCCGCCCGGTGTCGAACCAGGTATTGTACTGCGTCTGGAGGCGCAGCGGGCGAATGCGGATGCGATCGATGTAGGCGAAGAATGCGTCGGTGTTGAACTTCGGGTCGTCCGATACGCCGACAACCGCCCGGTAGGTTTTGTATGGCGTGCCGGCCTCGATCCGGCGTCCCCAGAGATACCCGCACCGCAGCGTCTTGTCTTTTACGAAGTTGTACGACGCGGGGAACTCGACGCCCCAGAACGTCCCGCTCTTTGTGGTGTAGAGCGGTTGGCCGAGCCCGGGGCTCCATTTTCCGCGCGCGTAGATGGCTTTGATCTTGTACGGCTGGGATGCGTCTTCCATGGCAATCGAGTCAACGTCGATCCGCTCGAGCGTCACCGGTTTGCCCGACGTAACGATCAACTGTTTGCGCAGGTAGAAATCGTCGGCGCCAAGCTCGTAGCGGACATCGACGGTGAGCTTGTGTTTCGCGTTTTCCAGGACAAACGAAATCCCCTTACCGCCATTGAGTACGTATTGTTTGGACGCCTTGAACTTGAAGTCCGCCGACGTCAGGGCAACATCAGTTCCGGTAGTATGCGCGCCATCGGATATCCGCAGCTCGAACTCATTGCATGAAAGCGGCGCAGCTTTGGTATCGGCGAGTTTGTTTACGATCGACGTAGTCCTGAGGCGTCCCCCTTCAACGCTCAGCACCCGCTCAAGAGAATCGTTAGCGATACGATAAGTCTTCTCACCAACCGTCTCGACAGTAACCGAAGCCCCGCGGGCGGTCAGGGTCAAACACAAGACAACCAACACCGCGATCAGACGACATCTAACACTCATGACAATCCCTTCAATTCAGCAGATTCAGAAGTGCGCCAGAATACCGCCTGTCGCCCTATTCGGGCAAGGATATACAAAAACCACGGGCTGCGGTTTTCGCCGCAGCCCGTGGTTGATCGATCGTCTGAGTCGATTCCTTACGCCATCTTGTAGTACTGCTCCCAGCCTTTGCGCGGGGGCGGTCCGACGAGCAGTTGGTTGGCGATCTTGTTGTTGGTTATCTGCCTGGTCTTGAGGTCGAACTCGAGTTCGCCGCCAAGCCGCTGGGCGATGCAGCCGAGGCAGAAGACCT
This sequence comes from Phycisphaerae bacterium, assembly GCA_016782885.1. Classification (GTDB taxonomy): domain Bacteria; phylum Planctomycetota; class Phycisphaerae; order SM23-33; family SM23-33; genus BS750m-G57. Next base: position 4,834 of record JADHXQ010000052.1, read on the forward strand.
GCGTCAGCACGCCGGAGATATCGAACGATGAACGAGTCTTCTCCTTGCCCATCGCCGACAGCAGGAAGTTCTGTGCGTGGTTGGACTGCTTGCCGGTGATCCGGGGCAGTTTGTCGCCAAGGTCCTTCCTCTTGGAGTCCGGGAAGATCGACAGCGTCGCCGAGTGCGTACCGCCGATGAAGTTCAATTCCTTACCGTACATAACCTTACCGCATCTGGGAATATTTCTGCCCTTGTCGAGATCCGCCGGTCTCGGGGGCTTGTTCTTCGTGCCGTCGTACCAGTTGATCTCCAGCGCCGGATGCTTGCCCCGGGCGGGGAAGTCGAAGCGGATCGTCGAACCCATCGGGAAGATGAGCTTTCTGCGCCCTTCGAGCTTGACGGCGGTGGTCTTGGTGGGCAGTCCGCATTCCAGGTAGCGGTGAATGGTGTCCAGCGTATGCGGACCCCAGTCGCCGAACGCTCCGTCGCCGTAGTCGAACCAGCTTCGCCAGTTGCCCGGATGGAGATACTTGCTGTAGGGATGCTCCGGAGCCGTACCGAGCCAGGTGTCCCAGTCCATAGTCTCGGGCTTTGTCTCGCTTTGCCATTCGTCAAACTTCCACGGATGCCAGCGGCGTCCGCTGTTCATGCAGGCGTCGACTTTGGTGATGTCCTTGATGATTCCGGCTTTTACCCACGTCTCGAACTGCATCGGGTTACTGCCGGAGTGTCCCTGGTTGCCCATCTGCGTGGCGACTTTGTACTTCTTCATCGCCGCGATCATCAGTTCGCATTCCTGGAACGTGTGGGCCAGGGGCTTCTCGACGTAAATGTGCTTGCCCTGCGACATCGCCAGCATCGAGATCGGGAAGTGCGCGTGGTCCGGAACGCCGATGGTCATCGCGTCGAAGGTCTTGGCGGCCTGGTCGAACATCTTGCGGAAGTCCTGGAACTTCGCGGCGTTCTTGAACTTCCCGCCCATTCGCTCGAGCGATCGCCCGTCGACGTCGCAAAGCGCCGTGACGTTGCACAGGCCCGTGCTGGCGTGCCAGTTCCCGATGCTGCCGCCGCGCGCGGCGCAACCGACTATCGCCAGGTTTACCTTGTCGCTTGGCGCGGCGGGTTTGTCGGCGGAGTTTTTCGATTTCGCCACCACGTGGCTCGGCACGATACTGACCGCGGCGGCGGCTACCGTGCCTTTCAGGAGGGTACGACGCGCTATTCCAGTGGATGAAGACTGTGTTTTCTTTTCCATGTTTATGACCTTTCAAGATTCTCTTTATTAGCGGGCTGGGACGAAGCATATACTATCATAATTGCGCGCTTTGCCCAAGGATAGAATCACTGAATTGCGGTCAATATCAGCAGGCATAGAAAACCGCGGGCTGCGGTTTTCTATGCCGCAGCCCGCGGTTGATTGATCGTCTGAATCGATCGGTTACGCCATCTTGTAGTACTGCTCCCATCCCTTTCGCGGGGGCGGGCCCGCGAGCAGTTGATTGGCGACCTTGTTATTGGTTATCTGCCTGGTCTTGAGATCGAACTCCAGTTCGCCGCCGAGCCGCTGGGCGATGCATCCGAGGCAGAACACCTGCGTCAACACGCCGGAGATGTCGAACGACGAATGACACTTCTCTTTGCCCATCGCCGACAGCAGGAAGTTCTGGTAGTGGTTGGACTGCTTACCGGTGATCCGGGGCAGCGTGCTCTTGACTTCCTGCATCCTGGTCTCGGGGAAGATCGACAGCGTAGAACCATGTGTACCGCCGACGAAGTTCAAATCCTTACCGTAAATGACTTTTCCGCAGGCGGGCACGTTTCTTCCCTTGTCCATATCCGCCGGACGCGGGGGTTTGTTCTTCGTACCATCGTACCAGTTGATCTCCAGCGCCGGATGAACTCCGCGGGCCGGGAAATCGAAGCGGATCGTCGAACCCATCGGGAAGATGAGTTTGCGGGGGCCTATGATTTTGACCGCGGTGATCTTGGTCGGAAGTCCGCATTCCAGGTAGCGGTGGATGGTGTCCAGCGTGTGGGGGCCCCAGTCGCCGAACGCGCCGTCACCGTACTCGAACCAGCTCCGCCAGTTGCCCGGATGCAGATACTTGCTGTAGGGGTGCTCCGGGGCCGTGCCCAGCCAGGTGTCCCAATCCATCGTGTCGGGCTTCGGCTCGCTCTGCCATTCGTCGAACTTCCACGGATGCCACCGCCGCCCCTTGTTCATGCAGGCGTCGACCTTGGTGACGCCTTTGATGATTCCGGCTTTGACCCAGGCTTCAAACTGCATCGGGTTGTTTCCGGAGTGCCCCTGGTTGCCCATCTGCGTGGCGACCTTGTACTTCTTCATCGCGGCCATCATCAGATCGCATTCATTGAACGTGTGGGCCAGGGGCTTCTCAACGTAAATGTGCTTGCCCTGCGACATCGCCAGCATCGAGATCGGGAAGTGAGCGTGGTCCGGAATGCCGATAGTCAGGGCGTCGAAGGTTTTGCCCGCCTTGTCGAACATCTTGCGGAAGTCCTGGAACTTGGCGGCATCCTTGAACTTTCCGCCCATCCGCTCAAGCGATTTACCGTCGACATCGCACAGCGCCGTGACGTTGCACAGGCCCGTACGGGAATGCTGCGTCCCAATACCGCCCCCCTGGTTGGCGCAGCCCACTATGGCTAGATTAATCTTGTCGCTGGGGGCCGGACCCTTGTCTTTCGAGTTTTTCGATTTCGCCACCACGTGGCTTGGCACGACGCTGACGGCAGCGGCCGCAAGCGTACCTTTCAGGAAAGTACGACGTGCTATACTATTGGACGAAGACTGTGTTTTCTTTTCCATTTTTCTGACCTTTCAGGAGTTTCTTAATAGTTCCCTTTCAACGCCTCTCGTGGTGCGGCGGCCACGCCATGTGACCGGGTATGCATTGTATCTCTCAGCGCCCGCCGGGACAAGGCGAATGCACGAAGATTGCAACCTACTGCGCGCCTCACGTCTTTTACTTCGGCTTCTCGGCGGCAAGACGCTTGGTTACGTAGGCCAACGACCGTTTCATGCTCTGGGCGATTTCGGATTTATCGTCTATGGCGATGCCTTGTTCAAGGGTCTTCCTGGCGCCGGGCAAATCGCCGGAATAGAACGTGTACATCGCCTTCATGCTGAGCAGCTTCTGCCTGGACTGACCGGTCACGGGATACTGCTTTTCGATCGCGACGACTTTGGCGAGGCATTCGACGCCGAAGGCCTTGATTTTCGCAGGCTCGCGCGTACGAGGAGGTCGGATGTCGGACAGTTTGTCCATCGCGGTCAGAAAGTCATATTTGGTTTTCAGGCCGGCCTTGTCGTCCTTGTCCAGTTCGACAATTTGCTTGACCAGGTCGGTGCGGGTTCTGCGGACCGAGTCGGGCATGGCGCTGATGGCCTTGTCGAGCAGTTTGGCCTTTTCGAGTCCCTTGGCCTTGTCGGCCTGGGCGATCAGCTTATCAAACGCCTTCCTTCCTTCAACCAGTGAATTGAGGTGCTCGATATACTTCTCGGGCCCGCCTGCGCGATATCCGGTCTTGGCGAAGATCTTGCCCTCGGCGTCCATCAGGAAAATCGTCGGGTATCCGCGAACGCCGTACTTGTCGCGCAGCTTGTTGTTCTGCTCGATCAGCTTGGGCGTCATCTTCTTTTTTGACCTTGGGAAATCCAACTCGACCAGGATGAAGTTCTTCGGCGCCTCGGTCTTGAAGTGCTCCTTGCTGAAAACTTCCTTCTTGAGCCTGATGCACCAACCGCACCAGTCCGAACCGGTGAAGTCGACCAGCATGTACTTGCCCTGAGCCTTGGCGGAGGCCTTGGCGGCCTCAAAATCGGTCACCCATCCGTCGCCGGCAGCCAATGCCGCCGAACCGGTGACCATCAGAACCAGAACGGTTGCAATCGTCATCTTAGTGCTGTTCATTAAACACTCCTGACGTCTTTGGTAAATCACCTTGGAAGGAATGGCGGCACTTGCGACCGTCGGGATTATCCTAACTGATCGCCCCCAGTCAATCCAAGACTATATTCCACCGGTATCGGCCGGTCGGCGGATTGACCGCGATGCACCGCGGCTTGAGACTGGAAAACGGCGGTGCGAGTCCGCTATAATCCGCCGTCGCGGACGTGTCATCCGAGATGGAATATTCGATTCAGACGTGTCAACCTGCTGAGTTAGGAGAAATCACATGGCTTCCGGACTTCCCGACTACGTCGCATCGGCCACCCCGATTCCGCAAAAAAACCGCGCCCCGTGGTACAAGAACACCGCTCAGACTTACGCGGGGATAATGCTGTGGTTCGTGTTCTGGAGCGCCGTGCCGGTGGGAGACCGGGCGGGCGGCGGGCCGGTAAGCACTTTCGCCGGCGGGACGTTGGCGCAGGGACTTCTGGTAGGCTTTCTGGCGCTGATAGCGGCGGCATTGGCGTGCCACTTCCTGTTCTATCTCGTCCCGGGCCTGTTGGGCATGAAGACGGGGCTTCCGCTTTACATAGTCGGCACGAGCACTTACGGCGTCCAGGGCGGTTTCCTGATGCCCGGTTTCCTGATGGGCCTGCTGCAGTTAGGCTGGGTGGCGGTTAACGCCTTCTTCGCCGCTGTCCTGCTCTGTGCGCCATTTGGATACGCCTTCCCCTCTATACCCCATGCAATAGTAGCGGCGCTATGGGCGTCGGTGGGCATGTTCATCGGGCTCAAGGGCATCAAGTACGTCGCCCGGGTGGCGACCTTCCTTCCGCTGGTCCCGCTGGTGATCCTGATCGTGCTACTGGCCTCGACTATAGGCGGCCTGGGAGCCTTCGACAGCGATGCGCTGGTCAAGACGAGTCAGACCGCGGCGCCGGCCTCGCAAGGCGCACTTACGACGTTCGGCATATTCGCGCTGCTCATGACTTACGTGGTCGGTTTCTTCGCAACCGCCGGGGCCGCCGGCGCCGACTTCGGTATGAACAATCGCGACGGGCGCGACGTGCAGCTTGGCGGACTGGTCGGAATAGCGCTTGCGACTGTCTTCGCCGGTGGTGTAGCGATGCTCGTCGTCGCCGGCGCCTACGGTTCGGGCACGGCCGGTACGGAAAAAGCCGTCATGGACCCCACCGCCCTGATGAACGGTATCCTCGGAACCAAGGCCGGCGCCGTCTGCATGTGGCTGCTGGCGCTGGCTGCGTTTCCGACGGTGTGCATCTCCTCATTCATCGCCGCCAACTGCTTCAAGACCACCCTGCCGAAGGTCAACCCGCTGGTCTCATGCGGTATCGGGGTGACGGTGTCGATCGTACTGGCAGTCACCGGATGGGCGGGCGACGTGATGGCGGTGTTCAGCATCATCGGGGCCTCGTTCGGTCCGGTCTGCGGCGCGATGATGGGCGACTACCTGCTTGCCGGTCGAAAGTGGGCCGGACCGAGAAGCGGATGGAACCTCGCCGGGTGGATATCATGGGTCATAGGCTTCGCCGTCGGCGCCGTGGAGTTCATCGCGAAAATCCCGGGATTCGAAGCGTTGGCGGGCAAGATCCCCTGCCCGCCGGTGGCGGCGTTCATAGTCGGACTGGTGCTGTACACGATCCTGGCGAAAATGGGCCTCGAGAGCAAGACCCTCGAAATGCCCGATACAGTCAGCGGCGCGTCGTAAACCGTCGCCTCAATCGACGAATCGACAGCAGAAAGGTGTAACCATATGTTCAAGCGGTATTTCGGATATGCACTCGTAACGTTTGTATTGCTCGCGGCGGCGGGGTCGACCGGCGCACAGGTCGCGATCAATTACTCCACCGAGTACAAAGACATCACAGAACAATTGAAATTGTGGAAAGGCGGAAAGCTGAACAAGGAACGCATCACCAAAGAAGCATTAGACCCCGCGGCCCTGATCGACGACGCCGACAAGACGCCCGTCGACGTGCTGATCCGACGGACACGGGCGCTTGTCAAGCACCTGAAGAGCGTAAAGAACTCCTCGACTATCACCGCCGAGGCTGCAGCCTTCGAGGCGGAAGTCAAGAAGTGCAATCCGTCCGACAGCAAAACCGCCAGGGATACATTCGACAAGCTCGCCACCCTGCGCAGGAAGATCGTACTGAAGAATCCGCTGCTGGACTTCTCGGACATCATCTTCCTCCGCCGCCGGCGAATGGTGCGAGGCGAGAGGCACATGGTCGATCAGTATCTCGGTTTCAACGCCTCCAAGAGCGGCGGAGTTTACATTCTCAAGGATGCGTTCACCGATTCGCCCAAACTAGTCAACGCCCTTCCCAACGCGGTAACCAGCGGGCGATTGAAGGGCAAGACGCTGACCGACGCCGGTTCGTTTATCGCACTCGACCTGGACTACAACGCCGGCAGGATCGCGTTCGCGTTCACCGAGGCCGACTGCACCCTGGCCGACAAACTGGACTGGACCGGGCAGGACTGGTCGCTGAAAGAGTGCAAGAGCAAGCCGAAAAACTACCACCAGTATCACTGGCGCCCCGAGAGTACGTTCCACATATTCAGCGCCGACATCGACGGGAACAATCTCAAGCAGCTCACCGACGGTCGATACAACGATTACGATCCAGTCTTCATGCCCGACGGAACTGTGGCGTTCGTCTCCGAACGCGTCGGCGGCAACCAGAGATGCGGATCGAGATGGGCTCCGACCTGCACCACCCACAAGATGAATGCCGACGGTTCGGACATCGTGGCGATTAGCTGGCACGACACGAACGAATGGCACCCCAGCGTCGATAACGACGGGATGCTGGTCTACTCGCGATGGGACTACGTGGACCGCGACTCGGACATCGCACACCACATCTGGCGAAGCTATCCCGACGGGCGAGACCCGAGAAGCTATCACGGAAACTACCCCCTGTTCCGCGAATCGCGCCCGTGGATGGAACTGTCGATTCGAGCAATACCCGACAGCCACCGCTACATATCAGTAGCCGCCCCGCACCACGGCGAGGCGTACGGTTCGCTGGTGATCATCGACGAACGCATCAAAGACGACCGGGCGACCTCGCAGATCAAGCGACTGACGCCGATGGACCACTTCCCCGAATCGGAAACCGCACCCGGCGTTCCGGGCAGAAAGCACAGGAGCGGCAAGCGAGGCAACGAACATTTCGGTTCGCCCTGGCCGCTCGATGAATACTTCTCGCTGGCGGTCTGGGATCCCGACGAAAAATCGCACGGTATATTCCTGATCGACGCGTTCGGAAACCGCGAACCGATCTTCCTGCCAGACTCACGCACCGGATGCCTGGACCCGATCCCGCTGAAGGCACGCAAACGTCCGCCGGTCATACCGTCCAAGACCACGCAGATGAAGAAGGACCGCCCCGGCGCCATGAGCGATAAGGACCTGGCGTATGGGACCGTAACCGTGATGAACGTATACGAATCGGAATTCCCGATTCCCAAGGGCGTAAAAGTAACGCACATGCGGATCGTCAACATCTTCGCCAAGCCGAATTACCTTCTCACCAAGCCCACCATCGGACTGGCCGCCCAGTCGCTGGGGCGAGGGGTGCTGGGTATCGTGCCGGTCGAATCCGACGGATCAGTACACTTCCGCTGCCCCACCGGCGCGGGGGTTTACTTCCAACTGCTCGACGAAAAGGGCCTGTCGGTTCACACCATGCGGTCGGCGACGTACGTACACCCGGGCGAGACGCTTAGCTGCATCGGATGCCACGAGTCCAAGGGAACAATCACCGGCGCAGGGACGGGCAAGATCCCGATCGCCCTGAAACGCAAACCCTCGGAGATCGCCATCGAGGCGACGGGCACCTTCCCGCTCACCTTCCCCAGGCTCGTCCAACCGACGATCGACAAGAAGTGTCAACCCTGCCACGCGAAAACACTCGCCAATGCGAAGCACAAGGGCAAGAAACCGCCCTCGCTGCGAGGCGGCGTGTTCGGCAAGCACGGATGGTCAGAAGCGTTTGCGAACCTCCACAAGCTTGGATGGGGCATGGCCGGCGGAAACGGCGCTCTCGCCAGGAACAAGCGAAGCTATTCGATACCCATGCAGGACGGGGCGAGAGTATCCGAGCTCTACAAGCACCTGACCATCGGGCATCACGACCTGAAGCTGACGCCCATGGAACTCAGGCGATTCATCATATGGATCGACGCGAACACGAACTTCTACGCCGCATACCTGGACATCGAAGACCAGGCCAAAGGAAAAGTAGTCCAACCAAAACTCGGACTACCAAAGTGGATCCCATTTGAACAGTTGGTCAGATAAGACAGGAAACCCCTTATCAGAGACAAAAGCACAAGTTATCGATAATCGACCGCAATCCCGTTTGCAAATGTTTTCTGTCCGCTGCGGGTTAGCTTGCTATTGCCCGGGCAGACAACGATCACGCTGCTTGATTTCGGTTTGAGCGTCACGTTCGTTTTCCCGGAAACATTTCGTGCCGCGAATCTGTTGTCGATGGACAGATACAGATCCCTGGGCGTCTTGCCAAGATCGATCTCGACTTTCTTCTCCGTCTTGTACGGGTTGTAATACAGGTATGTCGGATACGCCGGGGCGCGATGGAAGTCGGTTGCGAGACAGTCCAGTTGGAGAATGCCTTCAATGTTTGTCTTGTTGATGATCCCGGCCAGGATCCCCACGTATCCGGAACCGTATAGACCGAGGTTCGTCTTGCCCCAACCGGATCTCCTGGCGTCTCCGGTTGCGAACGGCGTCTTTGAGGATTTCGACACCACCCATATATCATCATGGTCTCTTTTAACCCTGTCGATCTTGACGTACTTCTGCCTCAACCCTTCGTAGGCGATGCACGACTGGGGATCGTACTTCCGCGACCAGTCACAGTCGCTCTGCCGGGCTTTGGGCAAACTGTTGGAATAGAACAGCCTCGCACTATTGGCCAGATTCAGCATCCATTTTCCGATCGCGTCGGCGAACCTGTCGTCATAACGAACGATCGGTACGATAGCACCGGGCAGGTCGAAAGAATTCATCGCAAAGGCATACATGTTTGTGCTGCGACGAACGCTGCCGACAAGTCCGGCACAATCGTAATCGCCCCACCGCCCGGTAGTAACCCCCCATCGCCTTCGGTTATCGCCCGCGAACGACCAGTTAACGAACCGCCGGGTATCGTAATTCGTGCCGAGTTCCGCGTTCATTCGGGCGGCGGTATAGGCCCCGAGCGGCATGAGCACTTCGTAGAACGGGTTTTGCTTCGACTGCTGCAGATAATCCATCGCCCATTTGGCGCCATCGAGATACTTCTTCTTTCCGCTTTTCCTGTACGCCGTATATTCGATCCACGCGATAGCAGCCGACACGTCCGCTTCTTTCCATCTTTTGTTGTCCACCGGTTTCATCTTTTCGAACGAGAACGCGGTATGGTCGAAATTCGGTACTTTCCACGGTGACGTTCTTCCTCCCATCACCGCGCAAGCGTCATACCAGTTATCGGCGGTGGTGTAGAACTGCTTCCGCATTCGATCCGACTCGGGAGCGAAACTGAAAATACGATAGAACAGAACGCTGGGGAAAATCTCGTACCAGAACGATTTGCCCGTCCGCGGCGCGAGATTGTTGAGATACAGCCCCGGTTTCTCGTGAAAGTAGTTTCCGGCGATCTCTATGTAATTCCTTCCGCCCTGATTGGTCTTGTCGATTCCCGCCACCAGCGCCCCTCCCACCGCGCCGAGACACGTGATACTTTCAGTTCCGTCTCTTTGCATCCCAACGTATGACGGAACCAGGAAGATTTCTTTGTCGGTGGCGCCGGGTTTGTCGGCAAACTTTATGAGAGGAAGATGCGGGCCTTTCTTACGGGGATCGAACAGAAAAGCGTCAAAATCCCGCGCGACCTTGTCCCAGTCCCTCATAGCATACGGCTGGGGTAAGTCGGGCATGGAGTCAATCTTCCTTATGGATATCTGCTCCCGCTCCGCCGAGGCGCACGAGCACAAGCTCAACAGTATCGAAATCAAAGCGATGTTTCTAAAGTCGAATTTCACAAGTAGCAACATCCGGGAACGTACTCATTGAAATCGCCTTGCCGGGCGTCATTATTGCTCTAAAAAACAAGAGCCATGCAGATTGCATGACCCCTGGAGAAAACCAGCTTAAGCGGTTTTTCCTTCAGAATCAACCTACATGCGCCCCGCGCAGCGGGGAACTGTCCGCCGGCAGATAGTGCCTGCGGCGATCCGGTCAGGCCTGGTCGAGGATGCGCACGATCTCCATCGCGTCGTCGTTGGTGTCCACGGCGATGTAGATGATGAATCGCGTGCCGACAACCGCCGCCGACAGACCGCGAAGGCTGATGCCCGCCTCGCCGAGCATCTGCGCGATCCGGGCGGCGATACCGGCCTCGTTGGGCCCCTCGATACGCACCGAGTGGAGGGTGGGCAAGATGTTGAAGCCCACCTCCGTAGCCGCCTCGATCTGCTCGTCGCCCCGCAGCGGGGTGACGAACACGACACCCTGTCCGGGCGCGTCGGGTTTGCGGCGCGAGATGATGAAGTCCAGGTCCGCTTTCGCGTCCGCCAACTGCGCCAGTTTGTTGGCCAGGGCCCCGGGCGCGTCCTGGATGTCAGCGGCCCACACATCGACGGTCTTGACGGTCAGTTCCATAATCGGTCTCCTTGAATGCGTCTAACCTGAAATGTAACGCTCTGAGGTAATTATAGCATCGGCGCGAGCGGGCGACCGGACGATGGGCGACAATCAGCAATTAATTCAGGGCATTGGCGGCCAGTCCGACTCCAAATATCAGAACCGGGATACCGACGGTATCAGCGACAGAATCCGAACTCCACGCACGCCACGGCGCAATAACCAGAAACAATGCGCCCGGAAGGGATTCGGCGACTTTGGAAAGAATCAGAATAACCGCCCCGCGCGCCGAATCGCCAAGAAGCGTTGTGGGACGCAGACATCTTTGGAGGATAAATGCGTGGACTATGATCACCACCAACACGCCGAGGATATAAGCCGGCGATTGAAGGAAGAATAAGAACCCATAGGGACCTAACGGGTAGTACGCCGGAGCCAGTGCGTGGGCGTGGCATTGGGCGGTTAACGCAAGGACAATCGCAAACGCAGCCGACCATACAAACATTCGTCGTTTCAGATCGGTCATGTTCACCACCTCACGATCGAGTTCGCCCGGCCCGCCGGTCCAGAATCGCTCCAAGCACCGCACCCGGGGCGCCGCCCAATACCGCAAACACGGCCAGCCCGATCAGGAACAGCAACACGGCCAGCGGGTCGGCGAAAATATTATCGCCCAGCCCCCCATTCGTAATCATAAACCACGCTCCAAACAGCAGCATTGGAACCGCCCCGACAGCGACCCACACGCGCGACCGCCTACCGTACCCACGAATCTCCCCGGCCAGAAGCCACCCGCCGATAACGCCAACAATGGTCCCCGCGATCCAGACTGCAAACATCACCTTAACCTGCACTCGTACGTCGGTCGGGACCAGCACGTACGCAGCAATTGGCGCCAGCCAACCGCAAAAACCGATGGTGAACGGGTAAGTAAAACGCCCATCAAGCTCCACCCCGCAAAGCAGAACGCACAAGCCCACAAAACCGGCGCCCAACGCTCCTCCGATTAACGTCAACGCCACCGCCGCAAACACCGTCTCGACGCTGAAAGACTCGCGGCTGGCAACCAACAAGCCAAGGCCCCCGAAAACGAACACACCGACTGCGCCAAAGAGAGAAGCAATGGCTATGACGGCCTCTGACGTTTCTGACACGGGCTGTTCGTTTTTCGTGTCCATGTTTACTACCTGACGCCTGAAATGCGGTCTGTCAGCCTGTGGGTATCTCGGAAACCGACCAGTTCTCGTCAACCCACAGGCCGATAACTTCCAGCCGGCCGTATTGCGAGCATCGCTTTCGGATGTATTCCACCGCCGCAACAGTGTCAGCCGTCTGTTCGTCTTTGTCGACCGCGTTTCCCGCGCAGTCGTGGTGTCCGGCGACGGCGATCCACACGGAGTGATGGCGCTCCAGGGAAATTCGAATCTTGTCGAGAATGGACTCGACCAGAATGTCGCTGGTCTGCCGACCGAGGATGCGATTCGCCCCGGGCTCTGTAATCATGTCGACGTGTTCAACCGCGAACCGCCGGGTCAAGAATGCGATGACAGGAAGCTGAACGCGTCCATCCATACAATTGACAGCCGTACAAAAACCCATATATCTCCTTTCTCAAACGGCCAATAACGTCCGCGTCACATCCGGCATAATAACATCCATCGCCGCGATCCCCCATAGTTTTCAGTCGAAGCTTTTTCAACAACCATTCTATCCCCCCTTTCGGCTATTCTGTACACTATAGCGACGTCGCAAGGAGATCGTGACAATGGTCTGCAGGATACCGGCCGGACTGATGCTGATCGTGCTGAGTTGCTCGCTGGCAACAGCCGCCGAAAACCTGGACGCCAAAACGGCCGGCAAGAAGGGCGACAAGCCGCGAATGCCGGCGTTTCCCGGCGCTGAGGGGTTTGGTGCGACGACGCCCGGGGGACGTGGCGGAAAAGTTATCAAGGTCACAAACCTGAAATCCTCAGGCCCGGGGAGCCTCAACGCGGCCTGCCAGGCCTCCGGGCGGCGAATCGTGGTCTTCGAGGTCTCGGGCGTTATCCGCGGCGACGTTGTGATCACCAATCCCTACATCACGATCGCCGGCCAGACCGCACCGGGGGCGGGCATTACCATCGAGGGCCTGCTGCGCACCAGCCTGAAGGGCTGGACTGCAAAGACGGACGCCCGCCCCGGCGACCACGACGTGGTGGTCCGCTTCCTCCGCGTGCGCGGGCGCCCCGGACGAGGGGATGTGGGCGACTGTCTTCAACTCTCGGCCTGCGACGCGGCCGTCATTGACCACTGCTCGTTTGCATGGTCCGAGGACGAGACAATCGACCTGTGGGCCCGCGCCACCAACATCACCATCCAGTGGTGCATGCTGGAGGAATCCAGCGCCAAGAAGGGCCAGCCGTGGCACAAGTTCGGCCTGATCGCGGGGGGACGAAGCAACAGGATATCCATCCACCACAACCTGTTCGCCCACCACATCATCCGGAGCCCGTGCATCGGCAGCGGACCGGCCGACTTCCGCAACAACGTCGTCTACCACTTCGACCAGGGCTTCGTCCATCACGACAACTACATAGGCAAGGGCGGGTTCAACTTCGTCGGCAACTACTACAAACGCGGCGGCAGGCCCTGGTGCGAGTTCAGACGCGGAGGCGGGTACTACCTGCGGAATAATTTCATCCACGGCAAGGGCCTGGTCGCGGGCAACCCGTCCCTGCCCGGCGTGGTGGACAAACCCGCGCCCGTACCGCCAGTCAAGACCCACTCGCCCCAGGATGCTTACCGCCTGGTATTGGCCCGCGCCGGATGCTTCCCCAGGGACGCCGTAAGCAAGCGGACGATCAAGGAGGTCATCGCATCAAAGGGCTCCTACGGGCGCCGCGCGCCGAAGAACCTGCTCGAGGGGCTCACCGCGGGCAAGCCCTTGAAGGACTCCGACAATGACGGCATGCCCGACGCATGGGAAAAGGCACACAAACTCAAGCCCAACGATCCGGGCGATGCGGGCAAGATCGTTCCGGCCGGGGCGTCACCGTCAGACCGGCACGCGGGCTACACCTATGTCGAGTACTATCTCAACGAACTGGCCGACCGCCTTGTAGAGGATCCCAGCCGTTAGAATCCCAAATCCCAAATCCCAAATCAAATCAGCCCCGCCGCTCCTACTTCGCCGGTTTCTTCGGGGTGTCGTCACACTTGAGGTCACCGAGTGTGTATTGAATCCCGTCGAGCAGGAACTGCAGGAGTTCGGGCTTCTCGAAGCTCTGGGCGTTGTGCGAAGGGGAGCAGTAGAAGACGCGGCCTTCACCATATTTCTTGATCCAGGCGGTGTAGCGAATGTCGGCGGCGACCCTCTTCTGAGCCTTTCCGCACTTCAGGAGCGACGTGTCCATCTGCAACAGCGGGCGGAAGTTCTTCTTCGTATACGCGTTCTTGAACAGGTACGGCTCGTCGACATGCACGAATTTCTTGCCCCCAAAGGCCTTGAGCAGCGGATGGTCCGGCTCGACCAGATTCAGCGTGACTTCCTGCTGTGCCGGATGGAAATCGAAGCTGCCGCCCAGCAGTTCACTGAACTCCGCCGAGTTGTTGAGGAACACGATGGCCCCGTGGATCGCCGTCAGCCCGCCGCCGCGCTTCACGAAATCGATCAGGCTCTTCTCCAGCGCGGCGACTTCATCCGTTTTGCCCTTGCCCAGCGCATCGACGAAGATGTTGCGCTTCGGACCTCTGCTGCACGTGTTGTTCAGGATCACCGCGTCAAACTGCTTGAGGCTCTCGGGCTTGAACATCTGCACGTCATTGCTCACCGTAACTTTATAGGCTCCGGTCTTCTCGCCGAGAATCTCCACCACCGCCGCGGTGTGCGGGATCACCCAGTGCTTGTATCCGGGCGAAAGAGAAAAAAGCAGCACTTTTCGATCCTTCGCGGGCTTGGCTGTAGCTTTGGACGGCGCCAGTTTCTCGATCTTGCTCTTCCAGGCGTCGGTGAGTTTGATCGCGGGGACCCCGGCGTAAAGGGCTCCGGCCAGCATGCAGAGGGCAATAACGATCGCGAGATGTTTCTTCATTTTGCGGGTCTCCGATATTGACGGTTATTGGCGTGAATCCAAATTGCGGCAGGAGTGATTATACTGCTGCAGAGATGACGATTCAAGGTCGCGACGGGCGACCGGATCATTTCCTGAAGACGGCATTGGCGGCAAGCCCGAAAGCGATAGCGGACGCAATAAGGCAAACCCCGGCGCCCGTGGAATCCTTGAAATCGCATATTGCGGCGACAGCGCCAAACAGGCCGGCAATTCCGACGACGAAGCAACCGACAATAACAATCCCCGGAATCATAGACGACTTCCGGGGGTCCTGGTTAATGTCATTCATCGTCTACTCCTTTGCATACCGTCAAAGTTCACCGCTCAACCGGATACAGCTTCGCCCGCGCGGATTGTGCTTCAATGTTCCAATTATCCTCTGCGACCAGAGTTAAGTCAATTCCCGATTTAAGATTG
The DNA here is from genome assembly GCA_016782885.1 of Phycisphaerae bacterium. Taxonomy (GTDB): domain Bacteria; phylum Planctomycetota; class Phycisphaerae; order SM23-33; family SM23-33; genus BS750m-G57. The sequence continues at coordinate 19,917 of JADHXQ010000052.1, forward strand.
ATGAAAGCTATCAGCCCGGTGGCTGACAGCTTATAGCGGCGCGCCGCTCTTGTGTTTGAGCCATCTGGTCAGATCCGACGGCATGGGCGCGATATCGTAGATTCTGGCGATTTCGAATTTGACCTTGTCCGGTATTGCGGCTTCGGCTCGTTCGAGGAACACCCATGCCTGTCCGTTGTCCCGGCCGCCGGTCCAGCCCGGTTGGCGACTCACGTGGGCGTCGATCGGTTCGGTCGAGCGGTACAACACGCGCTCGGGATTTTCGCGGTCCAGGACGAGCACTCCGTAACCGATGAAGGTTGCACGGCCGTATTGGTCTTCTTCCCATCGCACCCCGCGATAGACTATCACCCACCCGAGGTTCTCGATGTTGCGGATGCAGTCGGCCTCGAAGAATATCCCGTCCGAATCGAAATTGCCCGGGGTCGACGGGATCACGCGAATGGCGCCTTCAGTATGCCCGTTCTTGCGAAGGGTGCGAATGATGTTGATGCAGCGCCCTTGGATGTCGTTGACGATCGTCCACTGCCACCCGCACAAGGCCTCGGGGAAACCCCAGGCGGCTGACGAAGGGTCGGACAACTGGATCTCGCGCCGCTTTCTGCGGGTGATAATGTCTTCGATAACGCGGTCGGGCAGGAGATCGCGGAGGCGGAATTCGGCGCGGCCTACGGCCGTGTCGCCCAGGCCGATGTAGACGCTGAACATGTCGTCGAGTCCGTTCTTCCCGCGGACGGTTTCGATCTGTCCGCCGGCGAACATCACGCCGCGCAGGTGGTTGAGCTTGCTGACCCACGCGCCCTCTTCGACATACTCCCGCCAGATCTCGTCAAGATCGAGGATCGGTTCGGTCGAGTAGTAGAGGCACTCGCCGGTCTCGAAATCGATCACGCGGAGGTACGGTAAATAGGTCATCGTCCACGAGTCGATTTCCGGATTGGAGATCTGCTCGTTGTGAACGCCGTGGGTAACATCTATGTAGACGTCCACGTCGCCGATCTTAGCGCGGATCGGGGCGCCGTTATTTCCGATGTGCGAGTTATCGAAGAAGCCCGGACGGATGCACGTCTGCAGCGAACCGATGGCCGTGATACCGTCCGGCGTGGGGCGCGTGAAGGTCTCGTTTCCGGTGTCGAGTACGGCGATATCCGGTGCCGGACGGTGGTACATGCGGAGCGTACCGTCGGCAAGGCGGAGGAAGAAGATATCGTTCTTGCTGGCCTCCGATGCGTAGATGCGGCGGGTGTCGCCGCTGCCGCAAGGTTCCCAGACGCCCGGTTTCCACCAGATTTCCTCCCAGGCCTCGTAGATCTCGCGGATGGGCCTGTCGAGCAGCTCGATCGAGCGGCCGATGCGGGCAAGGAAACCCTTCTGGGTCATACGGACAATGCAATCGAACGCGGCGTGGATCGCCGACTCGTGGTAGACCACGTAAAGGTGCCCGTTATCGCAATGCATGTGGAAATCGTGCAGCAGGACGATCTCGTCCTCGTGCTCTTCGGTATACTGCTCGTATTCGGCGAGGTTCTTGGGGAGCGCCAGACCGTGACGCAGCGCCATGATCGGCAGGGGCAGGCGATGGAGAACGTTTTCGCCCCGCTCATCGAGGATCGCCATCCCGAAATGGCTGCCCATGGCCGACTCGCCATAGCCTGAGTAGTGGTGATCGTCGGTGCCGCCGGCGCGATAGCCCAGAAATACGCGCGGGTCGCCATCGAGGCGGATGACGCTGGGATTGGTGGCATGGTGGCCTTCCCATTTCCAGGGGCCCTCGGAGATGATGGGCTCCGTGATGTAACCCTCTATTTTCGCGGCCTTTAACGGCTTGGCGTCCGTTATGCCGACAAACTCGATCTGCCGATCCTCTCTTGCTATCATGAACTTCCGTCTAATAGCGGCCACCACGAGGACCGCTTTCTCCTTTCTCTATGGTATTATAGGTAGTATTTGGGACATTTCCAATTATCTGACCGGAATTCTGAAATCTTTTCCATCCGCCCCAAGCCAAAGGCTTTACAATCTCCCACTTCGGTCCGCCGAACCACACCCCCCGCCGCGAGCCATCGTCGCATCTAACACGCGCTCTTGCAAATACTTACAACCACAACTCCTCGTCCAGACCGCAAGCACCGACGCCCAGATCCAAAAGTACGCCAGTTGAGGTACATCGCGCCACACCGCCCGCTGCGTTGGTGAGGATGAGTTTGGTTGCATGGGAAATGTGCTGTCATAAATCCTTTTTTTGCATTTAAATAGATTAGTGCTTGACACAGGCCCGATATGCGGTTAATGTATTTGGCAGGTAGGAAGTAGGCGAAGGCATTGTGCTCTCGTGCTCGTTGGTTGCTCAGGTTGCAGTGTTCAGGCTCGGTAGGGTTGGAGGTTAGTTGCCTCTCTGACGCACTGCTCAAAAGACGAGGAAATTTGTTATGGCTCATATTGCTCGGTTGTTCTGTGTGCTCGCTGTGTTGAGTTTGTCGACTTCGGCTTTCGCCACCATGATCACCATTACCGACAATGAATCGGTAAATAACGTCATGAACACGTCGACGACCGACTTGACTATCGCGCGCCTCCTCGGCGACCCGCTGTTCGGCGGTATGGGCCTGCTGTCGATCACTAACACCACGGCAGACCCCGTCGACTACTTCATGGTTGATCTGGTGCAGGGCGATTACCTGATGGTCAACACGTCGATACTGGACCCGACCTTCGCCACGACCGTGACACTGTACAACGGCAGTGGTACTGCGGTTGGCACAAGCGGTCAGGCGGCATACCTCGACAACTTGAGTTCCTCCAACGCCGGTACTCACTACATTGGCGTCACAGGCACCGGAACAGCCGCCTACATGATGACGTTCTCTATCAGCAATCACACGCCCGAGCCGGCGACGATGTCGCTTCTGGCCATCGGTGGTATCGCACTGCTCAAGCGACGCAGAAAGAGATAACGCTTACCAGGCCCACGAAATACTCGCTCACGCCCCGCGGCTTACCGGTTGCGGGGCGTTTTTGTGTCACCCGGAATCTCACGAACTTCTCCGCCCCGGCTGCAGGTGGAAATCAAATCTTCGATTCGCTACAATCCCGCCGACGGTGTGGAGTCCGGTATGCGTTTTGGCAAAACCCTTAAGAACCTCAAGCTTTTCGCTCTGGCTCAGGCATCCAGGCTGAGGAATATCCCCTGGAGATCGAAAGTCTCCCGGAAAACAGTTGTCCGCATCCTGGTCTGGACGCTCGTTGGCCTGATGGTCGCGGCGGGCCTGCTGTACATTCAGGCCAGCCGAATCCCCGACAACTACCGTCCGGCCAGGCTCACGAAGGACGAAACCCGCACCGCCGTCCACAACTTCGCCCGCGACGTCACCGAGGGGTTTGGCAACAAGGTCAAGATGGTCAAGCCGTTTGAATGGGCAATCACCCAGACCACGATCAACAGATACCTTGCGGCGATGGATGAAATCGCCTTTAATCTGCCTAACGGCGTCAAGAGGGGACAGATCGATGCCGAGATGGCGCAGCTCGGTCTGGCCGATCCGGCGGTGGCTTTGGAAGACGGTAAGGTGACGCTGATGGTCAGGTCCACGGCGTACGGCAAGATTCTGTCGGCCGAGATTTCCGTAGACCTCGCCGAGGGCGACAAGCTGAAGTTCACTCTCAACGCCACGCGCATCGGCAAGCTGCCCGTGCCCAGCGGTTTCCTGACCGGCCGGATCGAAGCCCTGTCGAGGAAACTGACGGGAGAAAGATCCGACGGCATCTCGGAAACGCTGGCTGAATTGCTCTCGGCGATAGACGGCAAACCGATCAGCCCGCCCGATAAGTGGCGTATTCAGGGCATCAAGGTCGCCATCAAAGCGATATCAATCGCTAACGGTAAATTGAAGCTGAAGGTCCGTCCGATCCCTCCAGCGCGAAAGTAAACAAACACTATCGGGGGGTGTAACCATTTTGCCGATGGCGTCCACTTGCATGTCAGACCGGCGAATGGAGCGACCGGCTTGGAGATAAACTCATGACTGCTATTGCAAAAATCGTGTTAATCGTGATTCTGGCCGCCGGGGCCCTGGGCCTTGCCGGATGCAAACACCACAGGTTCCGCCACAGACCCCGCCGCCATTCCCGTATTGAAGTCGTCGACCACGACCGATACGCACGCGGCGTGGACGTCCGCATTTCCCGATCGCGAGACCGAGACTACGATCGGCGTGAAGATCACCGATGCGGCAGGCGCTGAACTCCCGCACGTGGACCGGTGAGCGGCGCTGCGCGTGAGTCGTTCACCGGTCCACAACCCTCTGCAATGTCCATCTGCCGTCAACAATTCGCCGCAACTCGAAGGGCCCCTGGAGAATCGAACCGCCCAGTTCGAACGTCCACAGATCGTCATCGCCGGACGTGAGGGACAGTTGCCCGGCATCTTCAGGTTCGACCCGCCCCCGACCCCCGCTCACCGCACCGGAGTAATCCAGGTAGGCTTTTCGGGGATCGTGGATCCTGACCGCCTCGATCCGCCCGCGGGGTGATATCGCAAGCGGGTCGGCGCCGATCCGCCACGTCGCCAGCACATCGCCGATCTCGAGCATCAGATCCCAATGCACCGGCCCGCAACCGCTGTGTTTGTGCAGGACGAACCGTCTCATACCACGATAATACCATCGCCCCATGCGAAAAGCAGCACTGGAGTCGTGACACTCGGGTCCCGGAATGTTAGAATATCGTTATCATGGCAAATCGACACGACAGCTACGTCAGCCCACTGGAGTCGCGATATGCTTCCCGGGCGATGCGGGAACTCTTCAGCGACAAGCACAAGTTCACGACATGGCGGCGCCTTTGGATTGCTCTGGCCAGATCCCAGAAGCTCCTCGGCCTGGATATCAGCGGCGAGCAGATCGCCGAACTCGAGGCGCACGTGGATGATATCGACTACGACGCCGCCGGCGAGTACGAGCGCAAGTTCCGCCACGACGTGATGGCCCACATCCACGCTTACGGCGATGCGGCCCCGAGTGCCAAGGGTATTATCCACCTGGGCGCCACGAGCCAGTTCGTCAACTGCAACACCGATCTGCTTATACTGCGCGACGCGCTGGGAATGGTGGCCGGAGCGCTGGCCAACGTTATCGACGCGCTGGCGAAGTTCGCCGAAGCCCACCGCGACCTGCCCTGCCTGGGCTTCACGCATTATCAACCCGCCCAGATGACCACGGTGGGCAAGCGGGCGGCTTTGTGGTGCAGCGAGTTCGTCACCGATCTCGCCGAGGTCGAGCGGCGCATCGAAACGCTGGCGTTTCGCGGCGTGAAGGGCACCACCGGAACCCAGGCGAGCTTCCTGGCGCTGTTCGACGGAGATCACGAGAAGGTCAAGCAACTCGACAAAATGGTCGCCGCCGAAATGGGATTCGATAAGACCATCTGCATAACCGGGCAAACCTACTCTCGCAAGATCGACGCGATGATCGCCCAGACGCTCGCGGGCATCGGCGCCAGCGCACACAAATTCTGCAACGACGTTCGCCTGCTGGCGAATCTCAAGGAACTCGAAGAACCGTTCGAGAGTACCCAGGTCGGCTCGTCGGCAATGGCGTACAAACGCAACCCGATGCGATGCGAACGGGCGACCGCCCTTGCCCGATTCCTCATGGACGTAGCCCAGAGCCCGCTTCACACCGCCGCCGAACAGTGGTTTGAACGCACCCTCGACGACTCAGCCAACAAGCGCATCGCAATGTCCGAGTCGTTCCTGTCAGCCGACGCGATACTCAACATCGTGACCAATGTCGCACGCGGAATGGTGGTCTACCCCGCCGTCATCGACGCGCACATCCGCGCCGAGCTGCCCTTCATGGCCAGCGAGAACATCCTGATGGCAGCCGTCCAGGCAGGCGGCGACCGCCAGGGAATCCACGAGCAAATCCGCCTGCATTCCCAAGCCGCCGCCCAACAGGTCAAAGGCGCCGGCAAGCCCAACGATCTTATCGAACGGATCAAGGGCGATCCGGCGTTTGCATCCCTGGACATCGACGCCCTGCTCGACCCGTCAGCATTCGTAGGGCGGGCGCCCCGGCAGGTCGACGAATTCATCGCCGCCCACGTGGCGCCAGTGCGAGCCCGCTACGCCGCCCGGCTCGGTCAGGGCGGTGAGTTGAACGTCTGACCCTGTGACGAATGTGCGCGTGCATGGAGCGAATGAAATGAAAACATTATGGATTGGCGGTTTTGTCATCATGGCTTTGCTTGCGACGGATGTGTTCGCCGCTGATATCGCCTGGGATAAGTTTCTCAAGAGGAACGATATCCTCTGGGAGACCCTTCCCCAAAGATTCGATCATGGCGCATTTCACGGGAACGGATTGCTTGGATGCATCATATACACCGATGCGCCCAACCGGATCCGCTGGGAAATCGGACGGTCCGATGTTACCGCCCACCGCCGCGATAACAACCGCCTTCCGATCGGCGGACTGGTGCTCCAAACCGTGGGAACGATCCAGGACGGTACGATCAGGCTGGACCTGTGGAACGCCGAGTCCACCGGCCGGGTCAAGACAGACAAGGGCCTGATAAAGTTCAGGACATTTATCCACGCCGTTGAACTCATCACGGTGATCGAACTGGACGCCCGCGGCGAAGAAACCAGCGCCAAGTTCAAGTGGCTTGCCGCCAGCGCCGTCGATAGGGTGAACCGCAAGTTCAAAGACCCTCCGAACCCGCCGTCTCGCATGGAAACCGATAGCGATGTTTCAATCTGCATCCAACCGCGTCACGCCGGCGGCGAGTTCGCGACTGCGCGGCTTGAGAGGCATTCCGACAAGACCGTGCGGAGGCTGTACCTGAATACCTCTGATACATTTCCCAAGCCCGGCGCGGGAAAGATCGCAGCCGCGGCGGTTCGCCGCGCCTCGAAAATGGATTTCGACAAGCTCCTGAAAAGCCATCGCCAGTGGTGGCATGGGTATTATCCGGCCAGTTTTCTCTCGGTCCCCGACGCGCGTGTGGAGGGGTTCTACTGGGCGCAGATGTACAAGCTGGCTTGCGCCACCCGCGGCGACAGGATGCCGATGGACCTGCTCGGGCCATGGTACCGCTCGACAGGCTGGCCGCGTATATGGTGGAACCTCAACGTGGAGGTCGCCTACTTGCTGACGTACGCGTCGAACCACCTCGAAGAGGGATCGTCGCTGACGAAAATGATCGACCGTAACAGGAAAAATTTCTATCGCAACGCGAAAGAGATATGGAAGATCGACAACGCGGCCACCGTTCCGCATACAACCTGCTGGGAGGGGTTGCGGGGCAATGGCTCCCGCGCCCCGGACCACTATATCAACCCGGGCGATTTCACCTGGGCCCTGCACAATTACTACCTTCAATACCGCTACTCGATGGATGAGTCGTTTATTACCGACCGGAAGAAGCACGCGTTCTATCCGCTCCTGCGCGACAGTATTAATATCTACCTTCACCTCCTGAAGAAAGGCGATGACGGCAGGCTGCACCTTCCGGTCCTGCATTCTCCGGAATACGGGAACATGGCCGACAACAACTACAACCTGTCACTTCTGCGCTGGGGATGTGAAACGCTGATAAGCCTCAACGAGCGATACAGGATCAATGATCCGAAACTTCCGGAATGGAAGAATGTGCTGAAGAATCTCACGCCTTATCCCGCTGATGAGACCGGATTGATGGTTGGCGCCGGGGTTCCGTTGAAAAAGTCTCACCGCCACTGGTCGCACCTGCTGATGGTGTTTCCTCTCTACCAGATGAACCTTGACCAGTCGGAAAACCGCGCGCTTGTCGTCAAGACGATAAAGCACTGGTTGGCTACCGGCGGCGGGCGCCAGATCTACGGTTGGTCGCGTGCGGCCGCTTCCTGTTTGTACTCCACGCTGGGAGATGGCGACCAGGCCCTGGACAGTTTGCTGAAGCATCATAATCACAAGCGTTTTGTCATGCCGAACACCATGTATATAGAAGGGTCGCCCGTGATCGAATGCGCCCTGTTTGCCGCCAAGTCGCTGCAGGACATGCTGATCCAGAGTTGGGGCGATAAGATCCGCGTGTTTCCCGCGATACCAGCCGGCTGGAAGGATGTTGTGTTTCGCGACCTGCGCACCGAAGGCGCTTTTCTTGTAAGTGCGGCCAGGAAGGATGGCAAGACCGTGTGGATACGGGTCAAGAGCCTTGCCGGCGAGCCCTGCAGGATCAAATCTTCGCTTTCCGGCGAGATCAAGCTGTTGAAAGCGGGGAAGACAAGGACTCTCAAGGCGTCGGACGGTGTTATCGAATTAAAACTGGCCAAGGGCGAAGAGGCCCTGCTGTTTTCGGGCAATACCGCTCCCGATACCGCCATATCGCCGGTACATATCGATCCGAAACAACATAATGCCTGGGGCATCAAGAAGTGATGCATTGTGCCGATATGGGGTCAGAGCGCCATATGCGGAGAAACGGCGAGTTCGCGTTGACCTTCGATCATTTCGCAGAGTCGCTGTCGCGTGAAGTCCTTGATGTGCAGGAACTGCATACCGACCGACCGGGCGCCGCGGCCGTCGCGTCTGGCGCGATCGCCCACGAATACTATCTCGCTTGGTTCGACTTCCAGGAGGCGGGCGATTTCAGTGAAACCTTTCGCCGACGGTTTGAACTCTCCAACGCCTCGCTGCCCGGACCATATCACGGCCTGAAAGCAACCGCCCAGACCCAGCGCAGCGAGCTTGCCGTCCGGCGGGTAATCGGAGTAAACGCCCTGAAGCACGCCGCGGCGATTCAGCATGATGATGGTCTCGATGAGATCGGCCTTCTCGATTCGCGGGAGGAATCTCAGCGGTCTGCGCGCGACCCATTCATGCACGGTATCGTGAATGTCGGCGGGTTCCATGCCCAGTTTCCGGGCGGCCGCATGCAGTTGCGGGTCGCTTACACCCGCGTCTCCGGCGGTCTGGCCCCGCAGTTTGTCGAGCATCGAGCGGTAGACCTGGAGGACCCTCAATTCGCGCAGCAGGCAAATCGGCGAATGTGCGAAGCGCCAGGCCATTTCGCGAAGCATGTAGAACCGCATCGGCCAGAGCGGATAGAGCGTACCGTCGACATCGTATACTACTGCCCTTGCCACTGTCGATCTCCCGCGGCGAATCGGGCGGCCAGTTGCACGAACTGATCGCCCCGCTGCTGGTAGTTTGTGAACATATCGTAGCTGGCGCAGGCAGGGCTGAGAAGCACAATATCGCCCTCGCCAGCCAGTTCGGCGGCCGTAGCAACCGCCCGTTGGAGATCCGCGGCGGTGTGGATTAGAGGCATGGGATCGCACCGGGACTTCTCGACGGCCGCGGCGATCTTCCCGGCGGTAGTGCCAAGAACGACAAGGGCCTTGGCCCGCCGGGCGACCGCGGCGCCCATCTCGTCGAACGAGACATCCTTGTCCGATCCGCCGGCGATCACGATGACCGTGCGGGGCTCGAAAGCTTCCAACGCCACGATCAGACCGCCGGGCGTGGTGCATTTTGAATCGTTGTAATACTTCACACCCCCGCCGTCGGCGACCAGTTGCAGGCGATGCGGGAGGGACTTGAAATCCCGCAGTGCCTCGGCGGCGTCTGCGCGATCGATACCAAATTCGCGGGCAACCGCCCAAGCCGCCTGCGCATTGACCTGGTTGTGCCCGCCGGTCACCTGGAGATCGAAAGCCTCGCCGCGCGGATCGAAGAACTCCACGCGCCCCGGCGCCAAGTCAGACCAACCGTCCAGCGCCTCGTCGGCGGAGTTCAGGATCAGCAGGTCCGATTCGTTCTGGAAGCGGAAGATATTCTGCTTGGCGCGGGCATACGCCTCCATCGTTCCGTGGCGGTCGAGGTGGTTCGGCGAGAGGTTGGTCACCAGCGCGACTCTCGGGCTGATGCGAATCGCTTCGGTCGCTTCCAGTTGGAAGCTCGACATCTCCAGCACGACCACGTGATCGGACTTTATCGCCTCCAGATCGCACAACAGGCTCTTACCGATATTCCCGCCAACATGCACGGTAAGACCGCGTGAGAGTATGTCTCCGATCATTGCGGTGGTCGTGGACTTGCCCACCGATCCGGTAATCCCGACGATCGGCGCGGCGCACCGCTGGAGGAAGAGATTTATCTCGGTGGTTCGGGGTATACCGGCCTGGGCGGCCGCCTTTAACGGGGGGATATCGGGCGGAATCGCCGGGCTGACCACCAGCAGGTCGGTCTGGAGGAAATCGTCCGGATCGTGCCCGCCAAGGTGCAGCTTGACGCTGCTAAAACCTTCGAGTTGGGCCACGGACCCAGCCAGATCGTCAGCGCCGGCGCGGTCGGAAACGGTGACTTCGGCGCCCTGGCTGCAAAGCCATTGAGTAACGCCTATACCCCCGCCGAACCGCCCCAGGCCAACAACCGTGACCTTCTTACCGGCGAAGCTGCCAGGCGGAGGGGTCATATCCCCTCCAGCGGTCCCAGCGCCAGAACGGTGACTTTCGTCAGGTCGAATTCGCTGGCGACGCCCATCACATCATCGGCCGTGACGGAAAACAGTTTTTCGATCTGCTGGGCGAGAGGCATGTACTCTTTGCGGTAGACCCAATCAAATCCGACGGCCGTCAGACGCCCCATGGGCACTTCGCCTTTCAATGTAGCCGACGAGGCGATCTTGTTCTTGGCGGCCTGGAGTTCGGCGTCGCTGAAGCCCGCATCCATGATACTCCCGAATTCTCCGAGTGCGATTTCGAGGGCTTCCGAGGCGCGCCGCGGATCGGTTGAAATGAAGGTCAGGAAACCGCCGGTCCCGTCGAGCATGTCGTATGAGGTGTGTGCTTCATCGGCAATCGCCGGATCGATGAGAGCGTAGTACAGCCTGCTGCCCGTCGTATCGCCAACGATCGTACCTAGCAGTTGTGCGGCGAAACGCGACTCGTCCTGTGCCGACGGCGCCGGAGACATCACGCCGATGTGTTCCCTGTTGATCTTGGGGTCCGTTACTGCAGTTCGCACCCCCGACCCGCCGCACGGCGTCAGCGTGCGATCCGCGTCGAACGGTTTCCAGTGGGAGCACGTTTCGTCGGCCTTGGCGACAAAGGCGTCCCAGTCGATGTTCCCCACGCCGACCAGCGTCACGTTGCCCGGCGAATATCGGCGGTCGAAGTACTGCTGCATGTCGTCGCGTTTCAGGGCGGTTACCGAATCGGGCGTACCCAGGACGTTTCTTGCCAGCGGATGACCCTGGAAATGCGAAGCCATCAGGTGCTCGTACATCTTGAAAGTCGGCTGGTCTTCGTAGCGGGCGATTTCGTCGAGGATGACTTCCTTCTCCATATCGAAGTCCTCCTGGCGGATCGCCGGTCGGAGAATGTCGCCGAGCAGATCTAGCATTGCAGTCTGGAATTCCGGGAGGACGCCGGCGAAGTAGACTGTGTTCTCCTCGGAGGTGAACGCGTTGTAGCTTGCTCCGAGTTCGTCGAACTCGAGATTGACCTCCAGGGCGCCGCGCTTGGCGGTGCCCTTGAACATCATGTGCTCGAGGAAGTGGCTGACACCGGCGATTTCGTCGGTTTCATCGCGGCTTCCCGTTCTCGCGAAGAAACCTGCCGCCATCGATTTCGCCGACGGATTAATCTCGGCGATAATCGTCAGGCCATTGGACAGTGTGGTATTCTTGAACTCCATATGATTCTTTCACTTGTTCGATCAGGCGTTCAGGCAGGATGTATCGAGGGGCTCGGGACCGATAACGAGCATGACAAAGTCTCGTGCGGGCCACTGCTGCAGATGAGCCTTGACGTCGTCGAGACTCACCGCGTCGACGGCACGAGAAATCTCGGTCAGGCTCCTGAGGCGCCCCAGGTGATACCAGTCCGAAGATATCGCCCCGGCCCGAGCGGCCGTCGATTCGCCTCGCATCACCAGGGAGCTTTTCAGTTGTGTCTTGGCTTTGGCCAGTTCCGCTTCGGTCACGTCCTCAACCACGCGGCGCAGCTCGCCGACGGTCACTTCCAGCGTTTCCTGGGCCTTGGGCGGCACGGTGCCCGCGTAGGTAAACATTCCGGCGTGGTCCTTGAGGCTGTGATAGCTCGTCGATACGTGGTAAACCAGCCCGCGTTTCTCTCGAACTTCCGTAAACAGGCGGCTGCTCATTCCGCCCGAAAGCACCGTCGCGGCGAGGTGAGCGGCGTAGTACTGGTCGTGGGAAACCGTAACGGTTGCGTGCGCCAGGGTGATGTGAGCCTGGGCCGAGTCCTTGGTAATGTGCGTTACGCCTCGCGCAGGGGGCCTGGTCTCGCCGGCGAGGGGAGCATCGGCCGACCAGTCGCCCAGATGCTCGCCAACCAGGCCGCGAAGGCGGTCCCAGTCGAAATCACCGGTAACCGAGATAATCGCCCCCGCGGGACTCATGCACGTCGCGGCGTGATCTCTCAGACCCTCGGGACTCAAAGCCGCCAGGGACTCCTGGCTCCCGTAGATCCCCTGCCCAAGAGGCTCGGGATAGAACTTCTCGCGAAGCTGCATCAGGGCCTTCTTGGCCGGTTCATCCTCCAACGCATCGAGGTCCTGGCGGATAAGATCGCGGCTCGGGGCGAAGGTCTTGTCATCCAGTGTCGGGCGGCGGAGAACATCGGCGAGTATCTCCAGAACCGCCGGGAGATTTCGCCCGAGCTGAGTGGACAAAAAAACCATGTGCCGGCTGGAAACGCTCTCGTGATGCTGGCAACCAAGGGCGTCCAGCGCATCGTTGAGCCCGCGAGTATCGCGCCCGCCCGCACCGCGAAAACACCATTCGGCGAGCACCGCGGCCGAACCGGCACGATCTTCCGGATCGAAACGCACGCCGGCGGGCAAACTTATCGTGATCGCCGAGGACGAAACGTCGGCAATGTGTTCGGCTACGAGAGTCAAGCCGTTGGCAAATTCTTCCGTATGAAATACCTGTGACACTTATGCTTTTCTCCGCCTGGGGTTCAACGACAAATGCACATTCTACATATCCCGGGCGCCGAATCAATCTTCAAGGAAGCGGTACAGACGTTTTCGCGTCTGGACTTTTGAATTCTCCCACGCTACGGTGACGCTCATGGCTGAGCGGATAACCGTTATCGGAGATGGAGCAATGGGAACTGTGTGCGCCATAATGCTCTGCGAAAATGGACATGACGTTACTATATGGTCCGCATTTGATGCCGCCGCCGCCGAAATGGCACAAGCCAGAGAAAACCGCAAGTTCCTCCCGGGCTACCGGCTGCCCGAAAACATGGATGTAACCTCCGATGAATCGAAGGCTTTCGACCGCGCCGAACTGGTCATATCCGCCGTCCCGACGCAATTCATCCGCCCGGTATGGAAGCGCCTGGCGAGGCATTATAAACAGCCCGCGGCAATATGTTCGGTGGCGAAAGGCATCGAGAACGGCACGCTGCTGAGACCTTCGGAAATTCTCAGCGATGTGCTTGGCGCCGCGGGACGCCAGGTCGGGCAGCTCGCCGTGCTTTCGGGTCCTTCGATCGCACCGGAAATCGCCGACAAGCTTCCGGCGACGGTAGCGGTAGCGGCAACAGACAGGCAACTGCCCGGTCGCATTCAGGCCTGCTTCACCCGCCCGTACTTCCGCATCTACACCAATGAGGACATGATCGGCATGGAGATCGCCGGCGCCACAAAGAACGTTATCGCCATCGCCGCGGGCATCCTCGACGGTCTGCAAGCCGGCGACAACGCCAAAGCCGCCCTCCTGGCACGCGGTCTCGCCGAGATCACGCGACTGGCCCTGGCGATGGGAGCCCGCGCCGACACGCTGGCGGGACTGGCGGGAGTTGGCGACCTGGTGACCACGTGCATATCACCACACGGACGGAACCGCAGCTTCGGACAGGCCATCGGTGAAGGGCAAAGCGTCAGCGACGCGCTGGGCGCCGGCAACTCCGTAGTCGAAGGCGCCGCCACCACTCGAAGCGTCGTCCAACTCGCCGCCAACATTGGCGTCGACATGCCGATAACCCAGGCGGTGTACGACGTGCTCTTCTCCGATGAGTCCCCCGCCGACGCGATCACCGCCCTCATGCTGCGCCCGCCCCGCGCCGAAGGCTGACGCCGCCGCCCAGATGTCACATTTGGTTCACACCTCCCGCCCGTCGCGGGGCAACCGTTTTCGCCGCACAACACACCCGTATAACCAATGTATCCGACCGTCACATAAACGCTTATAATATATCAACTATCGCCGATTCGACATGATCCAAAGCACCAGCGCCCTGCCGCCGCGCCAAAATTGGGAACCTGCCGCCAAGGGCGCCAATCGTAAATATCCACGCCGTGACTTGACACAACCTCCTTTATACCAATCGTTTATAGCAAAACGGCCCGCCCGGAGAATTCCTCACGACTTCATTTGACGCCGCGTGATATGTCACAGGCGGTTAAAGCTATTAGCTGTCAGCCGTTAGCTCTCAGCTTCGGCCACGGCGCGCGCCGCACAGAAACGGAACACGCAGCGCGGCGGCGTTCTGGGGATCCCATCTGCTGGCCGCTTGCGGCTTGGCAATCTCAGTGTCGGGAGCTTCTCGGGCTTCCCAAATTCCAACGAAATGCCAAGCCCCAAGCGTCTTCGCTTACAGCCTCCGTCGTCTCAAGAGCGGGCGAACTCCTGAAGATTCGGCAAGTAATCCTGCCGCCGGCGGATCTCCAACTGTAATCAGTAACGCACACTTCGTTCAAATCGCTGCCAATCACCGGATTGGAGTATCCCAACGGCCGTGATGTTGTATATAATTACGATGAATTGTATCGTCTCAAAGAAATTACGGATGGATCAGCTATCGCCCAGTGGTCTTTCTACGGTC
>JADHXQ010000156.1 GCA_016782885.1 Phycisphaerae bacterium
TGCCTCAACACCGGAACGATTCGCGGCCAGAAGGTGGGCATCGTCAAGGAAGTCGAAATCGCCGCCAAGGCCGGCTACAAGGCCATCGAGCCCTGGATCGGTTCGATCCGAGACTACCGAAAAAAAGGCGGATCGCTGAAGGACCTTCGTAAGCGCATCGCCGACCTCGGTCTGGCGGTGCCCAGCGGGATTGGCTTCGCGTCGTGGATCTCCGACGACGACAAGAGGCGCGCCAAGGGCCTCGAGGACCTCGCCGACGACATGGACCTGATCAGGCAAATCGGCGGTACGGGCATAGCGGCTGCTCCGGCGGGAGCGGGCAAGACACCGATCAAGGATCTATTTGCCATCGCCAAACGCTACCGCGCCGCGGTCGATTTGGGCGACAAGACGGGAGTGACCCCCCTGCTGGAAATCTGGGGCCCGTCCAACACGCTAAGCCGCATCGGCCAGGCGCTATTCGTAGCCGCCGAAAGCGGGCACCCCAAAGCCAGCGTCCTGCTGGACGTCTATCACATCTACAAGGGCGGGTCGAGTTTCTCGGGCTTGAAGTTCCTGGGACCAGACGCGATGAGCGTATTCCACGTGAACGACTACCCCGCCGACCCGCCGCGCGAGACGATAACCGACGCCCACCGCGTTTTTCCCGGCGACGGCGCGGCGCCGCTGAAGCAGATATTCTCCACGCTGAAGGCCGGTGGTTTTCACGGGTGGCTGAGCCTGGAACTGTTCAACCGCGAATACTACAAGCGCCGGGCCCTCGATGTCGCCAAAGAGGGCCTGGCGAAGCTGCGAACCGCGGTGCAGAAATCGCTGGTCTGATCGACACGTGCCCCACCGGCGCGGCGACACTTGGCCTCGGAGGCTCGAGGGCATATACTGCTTTCCGACAACAACGCGAACAACCGCGGGCGGCAGGTGAGAGATGGGTCGTAGGCAATCATTGACAACGCGTCTTGGCAACAAGGTCTCACGCTGGTTGTTCGGCGCTTTCAAACGGATTCGCCGGCGGATGGCCCGCCGCACGGAAGCGGGGGACAAGACCGTCCTGCTGATCCTGGGCTGCCAGCGGAGCGGGACGACGCTGATGCAGAACATACTCCAGCGGGATATGCGATCGAAAGTGTACGGCGAGTTCAGCAAACTCTCGAACCAGGACCGCGAGAATCGCATACGCCTCAATCCGCTCGATTCGGTCAGGAAAACCATCGAAACCGACCGCCCGGGCCTGATCGTGCTCAAACCGCTGGTGGAATCGCAGAACGCCGGGAAACTGCTCGAAGCCTTCGACAACGCCAAAGCGGTGTGGATGTACCGGGATTATCGCGACACGGCCGTATCGAGCATTAACGAGTTCGGGCGCAATGTGGGCCTCAACGACCTGAAGTGCATAATCGACAACCTCGACGGTAACTGGCGAAACGAAGGGGTGGGAACCGAACTCCGGGCGATTGTCTCGGCGAATTACTCGCCGACAATGGCCCCACACGATGCGGCAGGGCTGTTCTGGTTCGTGCGAAACAGTTGGTTCTTCGAACTGAACCTGGAGACCAGCGATCGGGTAATGCTCTGCCGCTACGAAAACCTCGTCACCGATCCGGCAGCCGCCGTCAAAAGACTCTACGACTTCATCGGGCGCCAGTTCCCGGGCGAGAAGATATTGCCTTCCATATACCAGGATTCCACCGGTCAAGGCCGCCACCTGACATTCTCGGAAGATATCGAACGCCTGTGCAGCGATCTGCTGGGACGCCTCGATCTGGCGGGGGACAAGTTGACCACCAAACCCGAGAACTGACAAATTACCGCCTCCAGCGGCGGTTTTCAATCCGGTTCACACCAAGTCACACCCCTGACCGCGCATACATGGTTGCGAGTTATACCATTCTTCCCATCAATCAGTTACAGCCACACCATGAGTCGCCAACCACCGAAAGTGTGAACCAATTGTGAACCATTTGTGAACCACGCCCGTTCGTCTTTTTTTGCTGTTTTCACGGTTGTCGAAATCGGTATGTTAGGCTATAATACGTGATTGCAAGATTGAGGACCGTATCGTGACGAGAGGCACTCTTACACCATACGATGTACTTGGAATATCGCCCGAGGCAAGCCTGGAAGAAATCAGGCTGGCATATCGCCGGGGTGCGCTTAAGTACCACCCGGACAACTACCACGAAAACCCCCTCGACGCCGAAGAAAAGTTCCGCACACTGGCCCAGGCCTACAAAGCCGCACTGCGAGCCCACCTCCCCGGATACAGGGACACCGACGGAACCAGACCTTGCAGCCCGGCCGACTTTGCACGGATGGATACGAAGTGGCATTCCGCCGATCGGGGCGACGGACACTACATTCCCGGAAACGCCAGCCAGTGGTCCCTTGCTAAAGACGGTACGAAAAGCCGCTCGGTCCCTACTGTCGACGAGAACAGGGTTTTCGTCCTGGCTTGGGCGGTGGCGACGATTCTCGGTATTGTTGTAATATTTTCAGTCGTGGCGTTCTGGCTGCTCAGTAGCGCTCAGGATGGAATAGAGGTCTCGGACATCCTGGTCACGGAGATAATAGCCATATTCGTTGTTACCGCGATAATTACCGCTGCTATCTACGGGATCGTTCTTACACGAAAGACTATTTGGCTTACACTGCAGTTAGGCGCCCGCCTCCTGCCGTTCCTCCCGAACAAGCGCACGCCAAAGCAGTTGCCCCGGGACGCATCGCAGGAAGTTTGATCGCTCATATTTTGGGGAATAATGCCGCCGCTTCGAGGCGAAGTATATCCTATACTTTGGATGCGGAGCTATCAGGCGCAAGCCTGGTCCGTTCGGTCGCAGGCGGGTGTGCATGGCGTTCGTGCCGGGCCTGCGGCGGGGAACGCATGACTGAGGCTATATATCATGCTACGCAAAACAGCCATGTTGGTCGCGGTGTGCCTTATTTGCATGCCATTGGGAGGTCTGGTCTCATCTGCAGGAGGCGGACCTCAGGGATATTTGACACAGGCCAATGTCCTCACGGACAGCTGGATGCTCGATCCAGCGCTAATGCTGGTCGTATGCATCCTGTTGCTGGCGATATCGAAAGTATCGTGCCGGCGACGGCGCGCGGTAACCGGCTAGAGCCCAAATACCACACGAGGAAGTCCTGCCTATGCACGGAAGCAGGGCCGCCACATTTCATTCCAAGCCACCGAGGCATATCAAAACCCTCAGCCGATACGCAAGACCTTGTGTAATATCGCAGTTGGGCTTATCGTACCTCAGACCGCGGCGACCGCGGATTCCAATATCCCCCCGCGTCGAGTCGGAGCCACTGAGGACAATCATGCGAATGATGCTTGTAAGCCCGCCGGCCTACCGGGTCGTTGAACTGTTCTATGACCGACCGCCCTTCCCGCGCATTGCCCTTGCGTCTCTGGCCGCGTTTCTGCGAGCATCAAATATCGACGTCCGCGTGCTGGACTGCAAATTCGACCGCCTGAACTACTCTGCCGCGGTCGAGAAAATCGTCTCGGCATACCCGGACGTTGTGGGGTTCACCGCCTTCACCAACGAGATCATACAGGCCGCCGGCCTCGCCGAGCTGGTCAAGCAGCAGAACCCCCGGATCACAACCGTCATCGGCGGGGTGCATGTAACGGCCCTGCCCGAGCGGACCATGCGCGAATTCACGACGTTTGACTTCGGCGTGGTCGGAGAGGGAGAAGAAACGCTCGTCGAGTTCCTCCAGGCCCGCCGAAACGGCGCCGATCCCCGGTCGATACCGGGCCTCTGTTTCCTGGACGCAAGCGGGAATTTCCACGCAGGCCCGCCGCGACCTCGAATCAGCGATATCAACTCGCTGCCAATGCCCGTATGGGACATGTTCGCGCCGGGCCGCGAATACGGACTCCAGACCTCGCGAGGCTGCCCGTTTGCCTGTCCGTTCTGCATGAATCCCCACGGAAGAACCGTCCGCCCCCGGTCCGCCCGGAACGTGCTCGACGAGATCGCCTGGCTCGTCGAAAACCGCTCGGCGCGGAATATCCTCATTTGCGACGAAGCATTCACCATCAAACGCCAGCGCACGATGGACATCTGCCGCGGCCTGATCGACCGCGGACTGGGTGGCCGGATACGCTGGCGCTGCCATACCCACGCCCGGTCGCTCGACCTGGAGATGGTGACGCTGATGAAGCGGGCCGGATGCGTCGAGATCGGTATCGGAGCCGAATCCGGTAACGAGGAGATCCTCGCTAAAACGGGCAAGGGCATCACCAAAGCCGATATCGTCAGCGCCGCGGAAATACTGCGGCAGGCGCGAATGCCTTTCCAGGCGTTCTTCATCCTCGGACATCCCGACGAGACTCCGCGGACAGCGGCCGAAACTATTGACTTCGCCGTCAGGCTCAACCCCACCCTTCCGGTTTTCGGGATAATGGTACCGTACCCGGGCACGGAAATCGGACGGATGGCCGCCGAAGGCGAAGGGGGATATGTCCTCCAGGCCCGGGACTGGAACGACTACAACAAGCAGATCGGCAATGCGGTCTCGATCCACGGCCTGGAACGAAAGGCGCTCGAGCGGATGCAATTTCGCGGATACCTGAAGGTCTTCATCCGGAACGGGCGATTCGGCGGCCTGCTGAAATTCATCTGGCGGTATCGCCGCGAAGGGATAGCAATGATCGCAAAGTCCGCGCGCCGCATCTTCCGGCGCGGCGGCCCCGGCGGATAGTGAGCGGTTTGGAATACCACTCAGAGACTCAGAGAACGGCAAAAGACTGAAGATAGAGACGTTGTTTTTGGAATCTTCTTAAGATGTTTCTTTGTGTCTCGGCGGGTTTTCTCGCCTTCAGCCAAGCCGTCGCCTCAGGTGAACACAAAGGTAAGCAACGCCACGATGCACAGTCGGGATTGTCGTATAGAGACGAGTTCAAGGGGATTTTATGCGAGAAAAAATGATAAAAATCAAGTGAATAGAGGCCTTTGGATTCCGGCTTGTCGAATCATGTATCCGCTTGGGCGACAAGGTCTTACCGCTCGGATTGGACCGTGCGATGAATTGACAAAGCTGAAGCCGGGCAAGGATTTACAAGTTTGTTACTACTTGTTTCGAGGGTGTGCGCCTTATGTTCGACCCTGGTAAGAAAACCGTTTCGTGCGAGGTGAGTTTTGGCGCAGCGAAAAGAGAAATCACGGCAGCGAAGGCGGACGCAAAAACCGGCTAGACCGCCTGGAACCACCAAGGCCCTGACCATTGGCTTGCCCGTCGCGGCAATCGCCGCCGTCGGCATAGTCGTCTATCTCGTCTTCTTTGCTGGCAAACCCGCCGCAACGCCCAGTGTCTCCGACAAAACATTCACTCCGCCAAAAACCACGCGCAAAGCCAAATCGCTCAATGAACTGCTGGCCATGTCGCCGGAGCAACTCGCCGAAGTGGACATCGCCGAAATGAATCTCCTCTGCGCCACCGGCCTGCCGGGCGCCGAAAAGCTCGACATTGACCACTGCCTGGCCACGCTGGATATGTGGGCCGCACGCGTGAAGTTTGAGACCCTGCGCCATCTCTATCGCGCCCACCATCCGAAATGGGCCAGGCACTATCGAAACAGCGAAGCATACCTCCGCGCTACGTTCCTGCTCCAGGTGCTGCAGGAAGATCTCGGCGTCAAGTACGACATGACGGCCAAGGACAATTTCTCCTTCAACGACTCTCGTGTTGCCTTCATCCACGGCATGATCCCCACAAAGGGCCGGACCATCGCCGATACGCCCGGCGGCACATGCACCTCCATGCCGGTCATGTATGTCGCCATCGGTCGGCGGTTGGGCTATCCGCTCAAGCTGGTCACCACGAACGCCCACATCTTCGTCCGCTGGGACGGTCTCGATCATCCCAACCACGCCTGGCGCAAGCGGTTCAACATCGAGGGCGCCGGCGAAGGTTTCAGCAGTTTCGAGGACGACTATTACAAGACCTGGCCGCTCAAAACGACCGACTACCAGGTGAGGGCCAACCGATATCTGATCTCGTTGACGCCGAGAGAAGAACTCGCACAGTTCCTCGCCGCTCGAGGCCATTGCGATTCGGACAACAACCGCCCGTCCCTGGCCGCCCGGTGCTACGAGAACGCCTATCGTTGCGACACTACGCGCCCGTGCTATCGGGCGTGGTTTGCGAAGGCGGCTATGCGATGCGGATACCGCCCAGCCACACCCGCCCTGGCCCAACTGCTCGCTCGGCGCAGGCGTCCGATTATCGATAGCGACCTGTTCGTCCATCGAACGAACGCGCCCGGACCAAACGCGCCGCTCCCAGCGACGCCCCGGCCCGGCCTCCCCCAAATACCCGCGGTCTACGGCCCGCCGCATCCAACGACACCAATCCCCGTCCATCCGCACATTCCGCAAAGCCCGCGAACACCACAGCCCGGCTGGCAGCATTACCAGCCGTCCTTGCCCGGCCAACCGCCGAGGCCGCAAGGACAAATCATGAACAATATACCACGCCCCAATGAAAGGATACGGAAATGAAAAGGACTCGACTTATCGCTATACTGGTCGCCATGACAACCATCGCCACAGTCGCCGCCGACGCATCGGCGTACTATCACCCGACCATCGGACGCTTCATCAGCCGCGACCCCGGCCCGGGCGATTCGCCCCATCCCGGAACAAGTGCCCCCGCCCCAAACACCCACTTCCCCCCGCGCGACCCAACCGGAACCAACCAGTACGCCGACGGGATGAATTTGTATGAGTACGTGCGGAGTGATCCGGTCAATCGAGTAGATCCAACCGGATTATGGTCAGACAAGTACCACGATGATATGACCAAGCATGCCTGGTCTGCGGTCAAAACGCAGTTGGACGCTATCCATAAGGTGGATGCCGTGACCTTGAGGTACGTACAGCACAGACTTAAGGTGGACAACGACGCGATCGACAATATGGTCAACTTTTTCAACTTGCCCCTACATTTCAACAGCGATGTCATGGGCAATGGCAAGGGCAACGATCAATGGCAGGAATACAAGGCTGCGAAGACACGGTACAGGACAGTCATTAAGGAGCATGAGGACAGCATCAACAAGGAACTTAAGGATGCAGCAAAGTCCAGTGAAGGCTGGCGATCCAACCAATGCCGCAGAGCCTTGTGGAAAATCGCGAATCTTGACCACATTTACCAGGATTTCTTCATTCATGTCATAAGTGTGAAAAATACAAGCAAGGACCCTGAGAAACCGGTTTTGGAGAAGTCGTGGCTCATCTGGGACAATGGTAATAGTCCCACTCCCGACAACATTGGCCTCGATCAGTTCCCCAGCAGCTACAGAATGTTTGGATTGCCCGTTGGCGATCACCCAAGGTTCGGAGAACGTGTGAAAGCGGACGTGAAAAGGTACAAAAGTGAGTTTGACGCTCGTCTTAAGGCGGCTAAGAAATTCTCGGCCAAGATATACGCCGAGCAGGGATCGGCAATAAAGAGATGGTGGAAAATATGCTGGTGCGATGCTCAGAGGGCCGCAAAATACCAGAAGAGACTGGGAGAAAGATCGATCGATTGATTCTGATTCTAAAGCTGGTTTGTCGGCAGGTAGAAAATTCTCGGCCGATACCTACGCTGGAAAGGGATAGACAATGACAAGATGCTGGACACCAGCGAACGCTGGCGATCATGGACGAGTTTGGTCGGCGCCGCTGATAGTCGTCATCGCGTGTCTCTGCATGCACGTGGGCTGTCAGCCTGGGCGCGATTTAGCGAAATCCCGGCCTGCCAGCAAGTTGGACGATCCGGAAGTATTGCTTAAAGGGCTTGACAGTCGTCATCCGTGGTTCATCGGGGTTCGGGCGGCGCAATTGCTGGCTGCGCCCGCCGCCAAATCGCCGCGTCTGTGTGCGGCGTTGGCAAAGCGGCTGGCCGATTCAGGAAATGAAGGGCTCCAGATGGGGCTGGTCCCCGCGCTGGGGAGTGCGGGTAAGCCGGCGGCTGAAGCGATTGTTCGGCTCCTGAGCGATGAGACAACATCGTCCGACGTCTGGCCGCGTTTCCTGGCGACCCTGGGTCGCATTGGACCAGATGCAAGTTGCGCAGGTCCGCTGCTCTTGAAGAAGCTCAATCATCCGGAAACGCCTCCGAATTTGCAGGCGGGTATTCGAGTGGTGCTGGCCAATATCCGCGTGCCCAAAGCCGCCGAACTGCGTGCGATTGAAAAAGACCTTCAGACCGAAGGCGATCAAAGCCAGGCCGCCGTGTGGATGATGGCCTGGGGCGGCGGGCCCCGGTGGGCCGATGCGGGCGTTGGGCGACAATTGCTGAAAATGCTTGGCCAGGAGTCTGCGCCCACCCAGCCGTTTGCCGCGGTTGCGGTTTCCGGTCTGCCAGGCAGCAAGTCCCTCCCAGTTGTCGCATCCCTTCGTCGCGCCTTCGAGAGTGCTATTAAAAAAACCGATGCTTGCGATTATATCGTGATTGGCGTCGCGCTGGCGCGCGCCGAGCCGGGCGCCGCGCAGAAATACCTCACGCAAGTGGCCAGGCGTTTCGGGGCGCCCGGCGGCGGCGGGCGCTTTGCGCAGGTTGCACTTCTGTGGGTTGGCGGCATGTTGCCTGACGCGGCGTTGGTGGGGAATATTGGCGAGTTGTTGCGAAGTAAAGATACTGCTGTGCTCAGGGGCGCTATCGCGATTGCCAGCGCCCTGGGGATCGAGGCTGAGCCCCTTGGCGAACAGTTGTTTGGCATCTTGACTGGCCACAAGGACAGAGATTTGCGGAAGACGGCTGCGTTGGCTTTGGGCAGGGTGTTGGCAAGCGCTGACGCGGACAAGCTGGAGGGAACCCTGAAGAAAGAGAAATCCGACGGCGTGCGGGAGATGATCATCGCCGGTGTGAAAATCATCCGCATGGGCCAATGGAAGCCCAAGGGAACCTCCCGCTCACTCACTAACGCCGAAAGTGAGCGATGGTGCTTCGAGCTACTCCAAAAGAATCTGGCGGAAGTGGGAGATGATCCGGCAAAGATTAAAAAAATGGCCGACGTTGAGTTGCATCACGTTGTCTATGCGGGTTATGTAGACTCGGTCAAGCTCCTGTTATCCAAGGGCGCCAATCCAAACTTACGTGGTGCGCAGGGGAATACCCTGCTTCACTATGCATCGCGAGGCCCTTTCAATATCCCGCTCCCTGGCGACGAGGACGAGCCGGATGACGTTGCGCCTCCCAAGGAGGTCCTCGAACTCCTGATCGCCCATGGTGCGGATGTGAACGCCAAGAACACTGACGGCGCGACACCCCTGCATGCCGCCGCCTGGGGCGGGCGACATGACGCGGTGAAGGTTCTCCTGGCTGCAGGCGCCAAGGTGGGAGTGGGGGACTATCACGGAGATACGCCGCTCTACCTTGCTGTGGTGCAGAGTACGCACGCCAAGACAGTCGAGGCCCTTCTGGCCGGCGGCGCCGCCTCCACCGAATCCAACAAGCGCCTCTTGCCGAGCATGTTAAAGGATGCAAAAAAGAAGGGCCGCAAGGCCATAGTCTCGCTCCTGAAAAAGTATGGCGCCAAGGAATGATCGCCAGTGTACTGGTTGAATTCCGGGACGCCTGACTTGATTATTGGTTTTGGTCTTTCGCAAGCAATAATTACATG
>JADHXQ010000157.1 GCA_016782885.1 Phycisphaerae bacterium
TGCCGGACTGGCTGCCGCCGTCGATGTCGGTGCATTCGGGCGACTGGAAGTTAATTCGCATATTCCACGGCGGCGAAAAGGGAACCCACGATTACCGACTCTACAATCTCGCCAGGGACATTGGTGAAAAGAACAACCTGGCCGCGGCCCAACCGGAAAAGGTGAAAACACTCGACCGAATGATCGAGAATCACATTAGAGAATCAAAGGCGGTTGTCCCAAAGCCCAACCCCAGATTTGATTCAAAATTGTATAAGCCGGAAAACATCGGTCTGCCGGCGAAACAGTGGAAGGTGCGACCAAGGCGAAACAATATCTGATTGTGGCAGCTTTGACTGACTTTCGCAGAGTAACTTGCAGAAGATTTTCATCCTGATAAGATGGGCGGTGATATGATGCAGCCTACCGTAGCGGCAATTACCGGACAGGAGACGTTCCATGAAAATGATGAAGGCACTTGTCAAATCTAAACCGACTGAAGGACTGTGGATGGAAGAGGTCCCCGTGCCCGAGGTCGGAATCAACGACGTGCTGATCCGGATTCTCCGCACCAGTATCTGCGGTACGGACGTGCATATCTGGAACTGGGACAAATGGGCCGCCAAGACCATCCCCGTACCGATGCATGTCGGTCACGAGTTTGTCGGCATCGTCGAGCAATTCGGTGACAACGTACACGACTACCAGGCCGGCGACCTGGTCAGCGGTGAGGGGCACGTGGTCTGCGGGCGATGCCGCAACTGCCTGGCGGGACGGCGCCACCTCTGCCCGAACACCAGCAGCGTGGGTGTAAACCGCCCCGGCGCATTCGCCGAATACCTGTGCATCCCGGTAACCAACGTCTGGCCGGCCGATCCGGATATTCCGCTTGAGACAATCAGTTGTTTCGACCCGCTGGGCAACGCCGCTCACACCGCACTGAGCTTCGACATGCTCGGTGAGGACATCCTGATCACCGGCGCCGGGCCTATCGGTATCATGGCCGCCGCCATCGCTCGACACGCCGGGGCAAGGCACATCGTCATCACTGACGTAAACCCTTACCGCCTGGAACTCGCCCGCAAAGTTGGCGTCACCATCGCCCTGGACGCCCGCAGCGGTTCGGTCGCCGATGCACAGAAGGAACTCGGCATGAAGGAAGGCTTCGACGTCGGGATGGAAATGTCGGGCGTCCCGATCGCCTTTGAAGACATGCTGGCCAACATGTGCCACGGAGGCAAGATTGCAATGCTGGGCATTCTCCCGAGAACGGAGATCGACTGGGACCTGGTCGTTTTCAACAGCCTTACGATCAAGGGCATCTACGGACGCGAGATGTACGAAACGTGGTATAAAATGACCGCCATGATCCAAAACGGTCTGGACATCACGCCCGTAATCACACACCGCTTCGATTACACCGACTTCGCGGACGGCTTCGAGGTCATGCGGTCGGGGCAATCGGGAAAAGTAATACTCAACTGGACCGAGAGATAGGCCCGCAAACAACGCCGCAAAAGGAATGAAACATGTTTGATTCGATGAAAACCGTGGTCGCGGGCGTGCTGGACGAGATCAGGCAAGGCGGTCTCTACAAGGAAGAACGCGTACTGGCAACATCGCAAGGTGCGCATGTGACCGTGGTCGGCGGGCGGGAGGTGCTGAACTTCTGCGCGAATAACTACCTGGGCCTGGCCAGTGATCCGCGTGTAATCGAAGCCGCTCGTGCCAGCTACGAGCGTTGGGGCTACGGTCTGTCCAGCGTGCGGTTCATCTGCGGTACGCAGGAGTTGCACAAGCAACTCGAGGCGAAGCTCAGCGAGTTTCTCGGTACGGAAGACACGATCCTGTACAGTTCCTGCTTCGACGCCAACGGCGGGCTCTTTGAAACGCTCCTCGGTCCCGACGATGCGATAATCTCAGACGCACTGAACCACGCCAGCATCATAGACGGGGTGCGCCTGTGCAAGGCCCGGAGATATCGCTTCGCGACAAGCGATATGACCGATCTGGAGGCGAAACTCCAGGAAGCCGCCGACGCGCGCATGCGGATGATCGCGACCGACGGAGTGTTCTCGATGGACGGCACGATCGCAAACCTGGGGGCGATTTGCGACCTCGCCGAGAAGTATGATGCGGCGGTAATGGTGGACGACTCTCACGCGACAGGTTTCATCGGCGCCCGCGGGCGGGGAACGCACGAGTATCGAGGCGTCATGGGACGCCTCGACGTGATAACCAGCACGCTGGGCAAAGCTCTCGGAGGCGCCTCGGGCGGGTTGACGTCCGGACGACAGGAAATCATCGATCTGCTCCGCCAGCGGAGCCGCCCCTACCTGTTCTCCAATACGCTTGCCCCGGTCATCGCGGCGACCAGCCTGGCGGTTCTGGACATTCTCACCGAGTCAACGGAACTGCGCGATCGCCTGGAGGCCAACACCAGATACTTCCGCACGGGCATGACCGAACGAGGCTTCGACTTGCCCCAGGGCGACCATCCGATCGTTCCGATCATGCTCGGCGAAGCCGCCCTGGCGACGAAGATGTCCTCGATGCTGCTGGACGAAGGGATCTACGTTATCGGATTCAGCTACCCGGTCGTTCCCAGGGGTCAGGCCCGCATTCGCGTGCAGATATCCGCGGCGCATACTTCCGAAGACATTGACCAGGCCATGAACGCCTTCGCGGGCGTCCGAGACGCCTGCCGGGAATAAACGTCCAATGAACCGTTTTTTGCAGTACCCAGGCATACCGCATGGATATAGAATGTTGTGATATGACGCTGAGATATGCACAAACAGTTGATGCCGAGGCAATCTGCTCGCTGATTAACTACTACGCCGAGCAAGGCCTGATGCTCCACAGAAGCATGGAGGGCACCTACAATTCGTTACGAGAATTCCAGGTCGCAACGGACGATGACGGACGAATCGTCGGATGCGTTGCGGTTGACATCTTCTGGATGGATCTGGCGGAGGTAAAATCGCTGGCTGTCGCTCCCGAGATGGTCGGACAGGGTATCGGCAGGCAACTCCTGACCGCGGCTATTGAAGACGCCCGGCGGATGGGCGTGACGAAGCTTTTCACGTTGACGTACGAACAAGGCTTTTTCCAGCGACAAGGGTTTGAGGTAATCGATCGCCACGCCCTGCCCGAGAAGGTCTGGAGGGAGTGCCTGGCGTGTTCAAAAGCCGACGCATGCGATGAAGTCGCTATGTTGCTGTCCCTGAAAAACCGACAGCGATAACCGGATCGTCACATGCACAGCCTGACAGCCGGACCGGATGCAGGCAATCGCAAACATGGTACAGACCGAACCAATTATCAGGTTGCAGAACGTCCACAAGACGTTCAACTCACACCCTGTGCTCCGCGGGGTCAACCTCGACGTCTTACCGCACAAAACTACCGTAATCATCGGGCGGTCCGGGTGCGGTAAGAGCGTGCTGCTGAGACACGTGGTCGGGCTGCTCAAGCCCGATCGGGGCAAGGTCTACTTCCGCAAGTACGAAATTTCGGCCCTGCCCGAGCGCATACTCGCGAGGGTCCGGTCAAGAATCGGCTTCCTGTTTCAGGGCGGGGCGCTGTTCGATTCCATGACGGTCAGGCAAAACGTCTGCTTCCCGCTGGAGGAGCACGCCATTGGAACGCGGGCCGAAAGAAAAAACAGATGCCACACCGTCCTGTCGCTCGTCGGACTCGACGGGCTCCAGAACCAGTATCCCGAGGAACTGTCCGGAGGCCAGAAAAAACGCGTGGCGCTGGCGCGAGCGATAGCCATGGGCCCCGAAGTTATCCTCTACGATGAACCGACCACAGGTCTGGACCCGATTCGCGCGGACCTTATCAACGAACTGATAATCAAGCTCCAGCGCGCCCTGGGCACGACAGCACTCGTAGTAACGCACGATATGGCCTCGGCTCGAAAGGTAGGCGACCGCATCGTGATGCTCGACGAAGGACAACTCATCGTCGACACAACCCCCGAGGGCCTGAACGACATCCGTGACGAAACGGTAATGAGGTTTATACACGGTCAGGCCAGTGCGGCCGAACTGGCGGAACTCCAAACGGAACAACTCGCCGCAAACGGCATGGAGCCAAACGCATGACAGAACACGCAAAAAACCTGATGGTAGGTCTGATGGTCATCGTGGCGATGGTGCTGCTGGGATGGATGATCGTCCTGTTTACCGGTCTGCCGACGCTGCTGAGAAGCGGATACAAGGTACACGTTCGCATGGAAGCCAGATCCCAGGTGGATGCGGGCGACAGGATACACCTCGCGGGCAAAGAGGTCGGTACGGTCTCGGATATATCGTTTACAGACCCTCGGAATCCATACAAGGGCATGACGCTGATTGCGCTGGTGGATTCGGACATAACTTTACCGGCAAATACCGTGCTCTGGGTGACCAAACCGGCCTTCACGGGACGCCCATGGATCGAGTTCTGGACCGAGGGCGGCTTGCCTCCCGGAAAACCGCCGACTCTCTCCAAAGTCAAACCCGATACTATTGCCGGACATGCAAAGGAAGCCAGCCTCCTTCCGGACGAATTGGCGCCGGCGTTAAAAGGTCTGGCGACGCTGTCTGAGAACCTCAACAAGCTGATAGCACCCGAATCGGAGCCCGTCGCCGCGACCGGACCGTCGACATCGCCGACAACGGCGCCTCGGAGCAAGGGCCTGGCCGGAACGTTGAACAATCTCAACGTCACCCTGGCGGGCCTGGCGAAGGTATTCGGAAATGTCGAAAACCAGACCAACATCAAGGTGTCGCTGGCGAATCTCGCGACAGCGGCTCAAAAAGCCGACAAGGCAATGGACGCCATGAAGGAATTCGCCGACGAGACCCGCAAATCGTTCGTGACCGCGGCAGGGTCGGCAAATACCGTCACTAAGCGCGTGGACCAACTTGCCCTCAAGCTGATCGAAGATGCCGAGAAGATCTCGACACTGCTGGCAACGATCAACCGCATTGCCATTCAACTGGAAAAGGGCGAGGGCACGGCGGGCAAGCTGCTCGGCGACCCGAAACTCTACAACAACCTCCTGATGGCAACCGATCAGACCAAGATCATGCTGAAGGAGTTCTCCGACCTGGTCAAAACCTGGAAGGAAAGCGGTATCAAAGTCAAAATGTGATGCACCCAATGCGCTCAAGCGGCAGAGGCAAATCAGGATTATCGGAGAGACGCCCTTGCCCGATAAGCGGAGAATCGCTAACTTCTGTCCTGCCTCGCACGGACCGGCAGACAATCCGGGAGCAAACCGATAGGCGGATTCGTTACAAAATACCGTTGGCCTATACTCGCCGCATGGCTTCTGGCGATCGCCCTGGCGATCTGCCTGAAACCGGACGATGGCTCTGCGCGGAAAGAACCCGCCTCCTTCCTGCCGGTCGACACGCCTACGCGCGTTGCAGTAAAAAAACTCACCACCCACTTCGGACACACCGTTGGCCTCTCAGAAGCCATCGTTGTCATCGAACGCGGCGGCGGGGCGCTTACTGACGACGACTACCGTACGATCAAGAAGCTGGCGGACCGCATCGCCAAACCATCCGGCGAACTCAGCGGCGATAAAGATCTCATTGGCGTGGACGTCAAAAGCCCTCACTCCGTGCCCGTCCCTCACCAGAGCAACCCGTACATCGCGACGGCAACTCCGGACGGGCAGGCCGCGCTGATCAAAATAAACATCCCCGCCAATTTCATCACGTCCCGATCGGCGCGGATTGTCAGGCACGTTCGGTCGATCCTCGCCGCGGAAAAACCCGACTTCCCCGCCGGACTGTCAGCCTCGGTAACCGGATCCAGCGCATTCGGGCTGGATTACGCCCGTGCAGCCGAGAAAAGCCACCTTCAGACTTTTGCCGTAACCATCGCCGCTGTCGTGCTGATCCTGCTGGTGATTTACCGGGCGCCGCTTGCGGCGCTCGTGCCGCTGGGCGGGATCTCGACCGCGGCGGTAATCGCACTTTCCATGCTCGAGGCGGGCAACGTATATCTGGGCATGAGCACGGGACTGGCCGAGAGAATATTCACCATCGTGCTGCTGTACGGTGCGGGAACGGACTACACGCTGCTGCTGATAAGCCGTCAGCGCGAGTTCCTCTGCTCGGGCATGCCGCACCGCCAGGCCACCAGCGAGGCGGTGAATCACACGCTCCCGGCACTTCTGGCATCGGCTGGTACGGACACCGCCGGGCTCATGATGCTGACATTCGCGAACTACGGTCTGTTCCGCAGTGCCGGGCCCGCCATTGCCGTGGCGCTCCTTGTGGCGCTGTTGGCAGTTGTTACGCTTGTCCCCGCGATCGTGGTGATAATCGGCGCGCGGGTCTACTGGCCTTCACATCCGGACCGCGAGCATCGCAAGGGCGCCTCTACGGGGTCGGTGGTATGGGGTCGTATCGCCTCTGTGGTCACGGCTCGTCCGGGAACCGTGCTGGCGGTGGCGCTGATGCTGCTGATCGTTCCGGCTGTAAGGGGGGCAAATCTGAAATGGGTCTACGACACGCTTGCGGATCTCGACGGCAGCTACGAAGCCGCACAAGGGGCAAGGACGGTGCAGGAGCACTGGCCTATCGGAGAGATCGCGCCCGTAAACGTACTGATAGAGGCCCCCGAACCGGTCGAGAACGCGGAATGGCTGGAATTTTCAGCCGAAGCGACAAGGATTCTGGGCGCCGTCCGCATTGGCGGCGACAGGGCTGTTTACGACATCCGCAGCCTGACCCGCCCTCTTGGAAGAGGTATCGACACCGCGACCGAAGAGTTCCTGAAAATGGCGCTGGCGGGCAATCCGCCCGATGCGCCTCGATCCCAACCAAAGCCCCGCGGCGTGCTCGATCTGCTTCAAGGCGGAGCGAAGTCCCTTGCCGCCAGCCTGATACGGGATAAGTTGCAAAGCGTAAGGGACAGAACTTTCAAAGAGTACATCAGCGCCGATCGCTCCGCGATGAGGATCGAGATCATTCTGGACAAGCCGGCAATGACGCTGCAGGCAATGAATATCGTAGAGACTATAAAGGATGACCTGACCAGAATGCCGGCCCGCGAGAATTTCAAGGCAAAAGTGCATATCGCCGGCGCCACCGCCCAGACTATGGATATCCGCACCGTGACCGGTGCGGACTTCTATCGCATTGCAGCCCTGGCGTTGGGCGTGATATTCCTGATCGTCTGGCTGCTGCTGAAAGATGTGATCCTCTCGGGCTTCATGGTGCTTTCCACGCTGCTGAGCTACTGGACAACTCTTGGGATCACATACTGGGTGTTCGCCGGTCTTCTCGGCGCGGCGGGTCTTGACTGGAAAGTCGAGATATTCCTGTTTGTGGTCATGATGGCCGTCGGGCAGGACTACAACATTTTCCTCGCGGCCAGGGTGTCACAGGAAGCCCGCCGCATGGAGCCCCGACGGGCCTGCCGCCACGCGATTATATATACCGGACCGGTCATATCTTCGTGCGGGTTGATAATGGCCGCCACGCTCGGAAGCCTGATGGTGGGCGACATGGCGCTGCTGAAACAACTGGGCTTCGCGTTGGCGCTGGGAATGCTGATAGATTCGTTCGTCGTCCGGCCACTGGTGCTCCCCGCCTTCATCGCATTGACCGGGCGAACCGGTCAAAGGGGCTCATTGCACAGCTAACACCATTGACGCCAAGGCTCCGCGTGCGGCGTTATCAGTGGCCGGTTACCAGTAAGGGCGACGGATAATGACAACGAACTGCCAAGCCGCAAGCGGACGACCTCTTGAACGTTCTCGATCATTTGTCCGCCGCTTGCGGCTTGGCAGTCGTTCGGGCGTTGGGAAATCCGACAGACTCTGGTCAGTCTCACAATTGCTGCGCGGCGGATACACCGTCCGCATTCCGCCTTTCGCCGTTCCTTGGAAATTGGATTTGGAAATTGGATTTGGATATTGGATATTGGATATTGAATCCGTTATCACGCTCCCGCCCCTCCACAATCCCAATCTCATCATCGCTCAATCCGTACAACTCGTAAACCAACCGATCGATCTGGTTGTCGTCTCAAGAGCGGAAGTCCCGTTGCCCTCCTAAAGTGTAAAGTGAAAGCCTGACCCCGTTGACGCGAAGAATTGATATTCCAAGGGATGCGGGTTGGGCTGCCGTTGCCGTTGCTTGTCTACTGCTCACCTGTTCCACCCCTCACCTTTCTCGCGCAGCGCCGGCCTGACCCCGTTGACGCCAAAGCCTGACCCCGTTGACGCCGGATTGATTGTGTCCCCGGAATCAAATAGTTCTCTTGCCTGCATTGACGAAGTCTGCAAGACGAAGACGGGACCCGTTTTGCGTTACGTTTTACGTGACTTACGTTTAAGGTAATCGCGAAATTCGAATTAAAGTGACGTCAATCAGTCGTCGTCTGCCTCAGCTAACTGGTTGAGACATCGACGAAGTTTCCTGACGAGATGTGGCGAAAAAGTCTCGTTCCCGGTATCGGCGGCCCCGAGCGCCGCTTCGATGAGCAAGCAGATATGCAACGCAACCAAGCCCGGAAGGTTCGTGTCCCTTTCAGATTTTGCCATCAGTCCGCCCTTCCACAATCGCAATCTCCTCTTCGCTGAGCATCCGCGCCTTTCGCCGTTCCTTGGAAATTGGATTTGGATATTGGATATTGGATATTGAATCCGTTATCACACTCCCGCCCCTTCCACAATGCCAATCTCCTCATCCGTCCGCACCCGCGCCTTTCGCCGTTCCCTGGACATTGGGTGTTTCGTGTTGGAAATTGGTCCGTCTTTGCCTGGCGGCTTCGTCGCGACGAGATATTGAAGCCCTCGCCGTCCACCGTTCGCCTCCCGCCTCCCCGGAACCCTGCAAGTGCCCCTGTAAAAAACTTTCCCAGACCATTGACTTTTTCCGCCGGGAAGTCGATACTATAAGTAATGCGGAAGACCGCAGGTGGATGGCCCGTGAAGGGCCAGCGTGAGAAAGTCCCTTCGGGGGCTTTTTCATTTCTACAGGAATACCTTACGGGGAAAAAGGGGTCAGAACTATTTTATCTTTCGTATTACCAAGATGTTAGGAGTCTTTTCGCCAGGAATATCGCATTCTTCCACAAGCAAATGAAGCAAAACACGCATATAAACACCTGTCAAATAACACGATAAAATAGTTCTGACCCGTTTTTACTCATAAACACCTGTCAAATAACACGATAAAATAGTTCTGACCCGTTTTTACTCACTGACCCGTTTTTACTCACACGATAAAATTAAAATAGTTCTGACCCGTTTTTACTCGTAAACCAACCGATCGATCTGCTTGTCGGTGTCCGTGATCTGGCGCTGCAGGAGTGTCTTGTCGTGGTCCGTCTTGGCCGACGACAGCGACTTGTGCAATCCCAACATCCTCTCGACCAACTCGACCATCCCGTCCAACTGCAGAGTATGCCTTTGCGTCGACTCGAGAGAAGGAAGTCGACGATACCGAATTCCCGGTGAATTGGATGCCACATTGAGCACTATCGGCCAATAACTCCTCCGATAGTTCCCGCACATCGGGCCCCCCCACGTTGAGCACTGCTTGTCGAACATCCTCACCTC
>JADHXQ010000158.1 GCA_016782885.1 Phycisphaerae bacterium
TATGTCGCTTTTCGTGAAAGTAGAGAGTAGAAAGTAGACCGCAGGAGAAGTTCTGTCGCCACGGAACGCCGGATTCCCGGCAGGCGTAAGTTGTTTTGCTCTACTTTCTACTTACTACTTTCTCCTGCTCTGGGTGTGACAATATTTTCGCCAGAAAATATTCTCACACCCGACCTTTTACGTTTTTGTTTACCTGCTTGACTAATCGAAGCAGTTTGAATATAATACTTTAGCCGTGTAACCTACCGAACCAAGGGATAAGCAGGACGATCGGCAGGATGCCCAAAGGCATCTACCGCCAACCAGACAAGAGAGAGAAAGGGTTTTCAAAAAGCCTTAGTCCGCGGGCTTGCAGTTTAAGTTTTCGCACGCTGCGGCTGACGGAGTGCCCCCCGCCATAACCACCGGATTCCAACGTACAGTGAACTCGACGAAACGCAAAGCCATGCAACCGGAAGCGTCAGCGCCCCGAAACAATGCCGCCATAACCGGGCACTCGTTCAAGAGAGGCGCCGCGGCAGTCGCAATTGTCATGGTTGCGGCGCTGATTCCCTGCGTGGCGATTCTGCACAACGGCACGCTTAATTCCGCGCGCACAAACCCGGACGCGGCCTCATCGCCAGTCGCCAAACCGTGGGGACACTTGGAATACACGCCCATCGTTATCGCCCCGCCACTGGAATTCATAGAGGAATCTCCAATCGATTATTCCGAGGATACAGTATGGCACTTTCCGGAGCTTGGCCCGGACGGTCTATCGATCCTTTTCCAGAAAACAGATCTCTCGGCGCCGTTTAGCGAAAAGCTTCTTTCCATGGCCGTTCCCAACGAATCAATTGGCGGTATGAGCATCCACCCTGCCAGGCAATTCGTATTGGATATAAGCCCCAAAGATCGTGCTGTACTCTATATCGCGTTGTATGACAACCGGCAAAACATCGATCAAAACCATCAGTATCGGTTTTGCGGGAGTTCACCGGACGAATGGTTCGCCGGTTCGGGGGTCTCGCCGGCGACCAGAAAACTCATCGAGCCGTTGATTTACCGGCACGGAGAGTTCATGTACTTCGCCGATCTCCGAAGCATCGGGCATATCGCTTCACGCACGGAACGTTCGAATCTGTTTAAGGCGCTTAAGCGCGACGCGACGTTTCTCGCTCATCTGAAGATGTCGCCTGATTCGGATCTCGAAGCCCTGGTCAAATACTGGGGGCGCGGGGGCAGGGAAAATGAGGTGCGGCCGATCCTGGAAGCAATGATGCAGCGTGGAAGCGAGCAGTCCATCAATATCACGCATCTCCTGCCCGCCCTCGCCCGGCGAAAGCTGTACACTTATCCGGCACGTTCTGACTCGGACATCGCCGAGCGGAATCGCGATTGTCACTGGACGGCGGTGAACTTCTTCAACGAGCCGCCCGACGACACATTCTGCGATAGCGCGAAAGTCGCTGCCGCAATGGAAACCGACTATTACCGGATCAGCGGTCATCTTCAGTTGGGAGATATAATCGTGCTCATCAACTCGCGAAGAAAGGTCGTGCATTCGGCGGTATATATCGCCGACGACGTCTTTTTCCACAGATGCGGTCCGAGATCCTCGGCACCATGGATGTTGACACGACGGGGGCGCCTCGGCGCCTACTATCCCTCAAATGAGAAGTTCAAGATACGCTACTACCGGCACAACAGCCTGTAATCGGGACAATTGGGGGCAGTGATCCCGCCCCGTCTCGGCGTCGCTCCCCGCGTCGCTCTTCGGGCTATGCGGGACAGGCCGCGACATGTCAAAGCGGTGCCGGGTTCCGTCTTCGCTGCGCTATGCCGTGACAAGCTGCGTTCTCTGTGGTAAGAAACCGCCGGACGGCGTGACTACCAACCGCAAAAAAGCCGTCGCCATCGCCGTGGCCGTTACATTTCCAGCCTGCCGCGTCGACTTGTCGGGTCGTAGCTGCAAGCGAAGACCGAAGCCATCGGCGGAGACGGGTGTATTCCGTGCTTTCCGTGGTAAAAAACGGTCGTCTCAGGTTTTGGTGGTAAAAGCAGGCCGTTTGACTTTTCTTACTCTCGCGGCGAAGTCGTCGATTTCTTCGAGTTTTTCGAAGCCGACCACCATCGTGTCGACGGCGCCGGTGCCCAAGGCGAAAGCGATCGACTTGTCGCGCTTCTCGTCACTGTCGCGGAAGGCACCCTGGCCCATGATCTTCATTCCGATCACGCCCTTACCGGCGGCTGCGAGTTTCTTTACGGCTGATGCGATTTCCTCGTTCGTGCCGTCGGTGCGTTCGCCGTACGGATTTATGCGCGCGTGGGCGCAATCCGTCCACGGTTCCCCCGCGGCGGCGGCAAGGGCGTCGAGCGAATGACACGACACGCCGTGAGCGCGGATGACGCCCTTGCGTTTGAGAGCGTCGAGCAGGTCCATCTGCTTGCGGAGATTTTCCGGCCAGTTGCCTGAGGTCACGCAATGCAACTGCACGACGTCGAGGTAATCGGTCTGAAGTTCCTTGAGGAAGCGGGCGACCATAATGTTCGCGTCGGGGCGGTCGGCGTCGGGGACGCCCCTGGGCTTCCACCATATCTTGGTGACGATCGTGTACTTGTCTCGCTTAACCGGTTTCATGGCCTGTGCGAAGAGCGGGTGCGAACCGTACAGGTCGGCAAGGTCGAAGCACCGGACCCCCCTTTCAAGCGCCCCGCGGATGAGTTTCGTGAAGCCGGCCTGCCCGAGGCGGGTCTGGTCGGACTTTCGCATCCATCCCCTCATGCCCGTACCGAGGCCGACGAGAGAAGTCTCGATCTTCGTGCGCCCGATGGTGACGGTCTCGTACGGGTCGAACATTGGCGACATCGCGCCCTTAGGCTTCGACCTCGCCCCATCGGTGCAGCCAAGGGCCAGTCCGGCCGTCCCGGCGGCAAGGCTTTCGAGAAATTCACGTCGTCCGATTCCCATGGTTGACTCCTCTATCAGTTATCGCATCGCGGTGAAGCATATATCATCGCGGATTTCCCCGCCGAGGGCCAGATTTTCATTCTTAAATTCAGCGCCCGCAAACGGTACAATCATTCCAGGAGAATCAAAATGAATACGATACGGATTGCGATCTTATTTGCTGTGTTGAGCGGTTTGGCGATCGGCGCCGCGGGCGCCACGCCCTCGCTTATCCCCAAACCGATGAAAGTGACCGCCGGGGAAGGAACTTTTCAGATCACACCGGAAACTAACGTCTTATACGCCGCCGGGCTGGCGGATGCCGCGGACTACCTGGCCGGGCGCCTGTCGCTGGCGTTCGGTAAACCGGTCGCTGCCAGGCCGGCACGCGGCACGACGGTTCCGAGCGGCGCGGTCCTGCTGACGGCGGCCGGGGCGGACGCGAAACTCGGCGCCGAGGGCTACTCGCTGACGGTTAGCAAGAACGGCGTGAGCATTTGCGCGGCGAAGGCCCCCGGCGCGTTTTACGGCGCGATCACGCTGCTGCAGTTGGCGCCGCCGGCGGCATTTCGGGCGCCGGCGATGGTCGAGGGTGTGCTGGGCGGCAAGCAGACGGTAAAGCCGCCGCGCCCCTGCGACGAGCCGAATATCGCCGGCGCCAAACCGGTCGGCTCGCTGGCGGTCCCGTGCGCCACTGTTGTCGACAAGCCGCGGTTCCAGTGGCGCGGGCTGCTGATCGACCCGGCGAGGCATTTCTGGACGATCGACGAGTTGAAGCAGTATGTCGATTACATGGCGATACACAAGCTCAACTCGCTGCAGATCCACCTGACCGACCACCAGAACTGGTGCGCCGAGATCATGAAATATCCCGCGCTGACGCCGGAGAAGCGGCTTAACGAGGCCGATCCCGACAGGGTCGCCAGGCAGACCTATCACAAACTCGCTCGCCATTACTACACGCAGAAGGAACTCAAGTCGCTGGTCGCCTTCGCAGCCAAACGCTTCGTGAACATCGTGCCGGAGTTCGAGATGCCCGGGCACAGCGGCGCGTTCCTGCGGGGATGTCCGCAGTGCGGCTGCACGGTCGGCGGAAAACAGATGCGAGGCGGCGAGGTCTGTCCCGGCAAGGAAAAAACCTACCAGGTGCTCCAGGGCATGCTGGATGAGATGCTGGAGGTTTTTCCCAGCCGGTACATCCACATCGGCGCCGACGAGTGCGGTAAGCGGAAT
Organism: Phycisphaerae bacterium; assembly: GCA_016782885.1. Lineage (GTDB taxonomy): Bacteria > Planctomycetota > Phycisphaerae > SM23-33 > SM23-33 > BS750m-G57. The sequence goes on from JADHXQ010000158.1 coordinate 4,163, forward strand.
TGGCGCAAGTGCACCGACTGCCAGAAGCGGATGCGGGCAGAGGGCCTCAAGGATGTGACGCAACTGCACGGTTATTTCGTCGGACGGATGTCGAAATATCTCCAGGGCAAGGGGCGCACGCTGGTGGGGTGGGATGAGATTCTCGAAAGCGGCGCCAAGGCCGGGGCGATCGGAATGTACTGGCGGTCCGGGCGGTCCGACAATATCGTCAAGAAGGCCTCCGCCAACGGGCAGTACCTGGTGATGACGCCAACGGCACACTGCTATTTCGACTATTGGCAATCGCCGGACAAGAAGTCCGAACCGCAGGGTTTCGGGCGATCTGTCATCACAATGAAAAAAGCATACGAGCTCGAGCCGCTGCCCGACTACATAAAAAAGACGAATCCCAAGCTGGTCCTGGGCGCCCAGGCGAACCTCTGGGGCGAGCGGATGAAGAGTTTCCCCCACATCCTCTACCAGACCTACCCGCGTGCCTGCGCGTTGAGCGAAGTTGCGTGGTCGCCGCCAGAGGGGCGCAACTACGCCGAGTTCCACGCCCGCCTGCTGCTGCACCTCAAACGCCTCGACGCGGCCGGAATCAACTACCGCCAACCGACAGACATCGACAAACCGAAATAGCAGAAGCGGCGTCTACGAGACCGCCGCGAGGGCTTGCTGGACGGTTTGGAGGTCTCTTTTCAGGGATTCGAGGCGCTGGCGTTCGCCTTCCACGACTTCGGGCTTGGCGCGCTTTACGAAGTTTTCGTTGCCAAGCTTGCCCTCGATGCCCGCGATTCCTTTTTCGAGCGTTTCGGCCTGTTTGGTCAGTCTGGCGATCTCGGCCGATGCGTCTATGACGTCCAGCAGGAAGATACGCACCCCCCCGCCGGTGACGGCCGCCGAATTTGGCGGCTGGGCGGTCGCCGCGTCGCCGATCGTGATTTCTCCGAGACCCGCCTGGGCCTCGATCAGCGCGATATTCTCGCTGACCGTGCGTGATGAATCTCCCGAAGCGTCCAGTATGGCGTTCACCCGGTTGGCTGGGGGGACGTTGTGCCTGGTTCGGATGTTGCGACACTGCCTTATCAGGTCGGTCAGCATGGCAAACTTCTGCTCGGCCGGTTCGCTGATCACCGCGGCGTCAGCCCGCGGCCACAACGCCCTTGCCAGGACAGGCTCGCCGGCAGCGGCGCCCGGTCCGCGCGTCGGCACGAGTTCGTTCAACTGCTTCCAGATCGCCTCGGTAATGAACGGGCAAATCGGGTGGAGCAGGCGCAGCACGACATCGAGGCAGTGTGCCGCTATCGCCTTGGGCGTGTCCTGCCCGCCGGCGATGCGGGTTTTGGCGATCTCGAGATACCAGTCGCACAGGTCGTCCCACATGAAGTGATATATCGCCTCTGCCATCTCGTTGAACCGGAACGATTCGACCGCTGATGTTACCTCCGCAACCGTCGAATTCATGCGGGAGAGTATCCACGTGTCGGACAGATCGGCGCCGGGGCGGATCTGCGACCATGCGGGGGCGGCCTGGAGGTTCATCATCGCGAATCGCGACGCGTTCCAGAGCTTGTTGCAGAAATTCCGCCCGATATCGAATTTTGGCGAGGAGTTCACTTCGCGCCCGTCGGGCAGGGTGATCGGCTGGACGGGCATGCGGACGTCCTGCGTTTGCGTGGTCATCTGGGCGAGCGTAAATCGCATCGCGTCTGCGCCGTGTGAATCGATAATGTCCAGCGGATCGATGCCGTTACCAAGCGACTTGGACATCTTTCGCCCCTGCCCGTCCTGGATCATCGCGTGGATGAACACATCCGTAAACGGGATATCGCCGAGGCAGTATTGCCCCATCATCACCATGCGGCTGACCCAGAGCGTGATGATTTCGCGGGCGGTGCAGAGCACGTTGCCCGGGTAGTAGGCATCGAGCTGGTCGGTCTGCTCGGGCCATCCGAGCGTCGAAAACGGCCAGAGCGCCGAACTGAACCACGTGTCGAGGACGTCCGGGTCGCGCGTCCATCCGGCCTGTTCCAGGAAGTCAACCGCTTCGGGCTCGTCGCGGTCCAGGCATATGTAGGTCCGAACGAGAGAGTCGTCTTCCGGATGCTCGGTGTACTGCAGGCCGTAACGAACGGGATATTGTCCCAGGGAATCTTCAAGGCTTCCGCTGACTGCAATCGCCACCGCGCCCGACGCTCGGGCCTGGAAATCGCCCTCTGCGTTTTCGGGCAGCTTGAGGTCCTGGGACCATACGGGGATCTGGTGCCCCCACCACAGTTGGCGGCTTACAGGCCAATCGCGAAGATTCTCGAGCCATGTCTCGTAGGTCTTTGCGTATCGCCGGGGCGTGAATCGCAGCCGCCCCTCGATCAGCGGTTTGATCGCGATCCCTGCCAGCGAATTGGCGGGAACGCCGGTATCGGCGATCATATCGCGACCGAACTTGCCCGCGAGGCGGTCGATTGGCTGCTTGACCGCAACGTACCACTGGTCCGAGAGATACGGTTCGATGGGAACGTGGCTGCGGTAGGAGTGCCCCACTTCGTGCGTGTAGTCGCGGACGTCTTCCAGGAGATTTTCGGTGCGGAACCACTCGACGATGGCCTTGCGGGCCTCGAAACGGTCCATGCCCAGGAATTGCTCGGCGTCGCTTCCCGACGCGTCGTCCCACCCGTGGCGATCGGAAATAGTCCCGTCCGGCGCCATCACATTGACAATCGGAAGGTCGTGGCGCTGTCCGATCTGGTAGTCGTCGGGATCGTGGGCGGGGGTGACCTTCAGGAATCCGGTGGAGAATTTGGCTTTCTCGTCTTCGCTGTCGGCGTCGGCAAGCACGACGTGCTCGTCGGCGATTATCGGAATCAAGCGTCCCACCAGAGGCAGGCGCACCATCCTGCCGACAAGCGCTTCGGCGCGCGGGTCTGAGGGGTTCATCGCGATCGCGGTGTCGCCGAGCATCGTTTCAGGTCGCGTGGTGGCGACGGTGACGTGCTCGACGGTCACTCCGGCGATCTCGACCTGTTCGACCAGCGGATACTGCATGTACCAGAACGCCCCGTTGACGGTCTGGTGTTCGACTTCATCGTCGGCCAGCACGGTCTGCGTAGCCGGATCCCAGTTGACCAGGCGTTTGCCGCGGTAGATGAGTTTGTCGCTGAAGAGCCTGAAGAAGTTTTCGCGGACCGCCTTTGCGCAGACCTCGTCCATGGTGAACCGCGTTCGCCGCCAGTCGCACGAACAGCCCATCGCCTTGAGTTGTTCGATAATGCGGGCCTCGTACTCGTCCTTCCACGCCACGATACGCTCGACAAACTCCTCGCGCGGGAAGTCGGTTCTCCGTTTGTGCTCCTCGGCGAGGATGCGTTTCTCGACGACGGTCTGCGTGGCGATCCCCGCATGGTCGGTGCCCGGCATCCAGAGCGTGTTGTTCTGCTGCATTCTGCGGAAGCGTATCAGGATATCCTGGAGGGCGTTGTTCAACGCGTGCCCCAGGTGCAGGGGCGCCGTTACGTTGGGCGGAGGGATGACGATGCAGTACGAGGCGCCCGGGGCGCTCGGATCGGCGTCGAAAACGCCGTTTTCAATCCAGTAGGCGTAGGTTTGTTCTTCAATCTGCGCCGGTTCGTAAGTTTTGGACAACTCAGATGACATTGCGCGTGTTCCGGTTAAGGTTTTTTTCAGTGTTCACGGTCCGACATTTCTCAGGAGTTCGTATTCTACCGCGTCGACCAGCGCCAGCCATGAAGCTTCTATGATATTCTCGCTGACACCCACGCTGCCAATACCGGCGGTGGTGGTGTCTTTCCAGTCGATCAGCACGCGAACTTTCGCGGCGGTTTCAGCCGACGTGTTGACCACAGCGACCCGGTAATCGACAAGGTGCAGATCGTCGACCTGGGGGTAATCGCCTCGCAGGGCTCTCCTGAGCGCCCGGTAGAGGCTGTCGACCGGACCGTCACCTTCTGCCACCGTGTGGTGCGTCTGTCCGCCGATGCTGAGTTTGACTATGGCTTCAGTGTTCGTTTTGGCTTGGCGTGACTTGAATATCACGCAGCGGTAGTGGTCCAGCTCCCACATTTTGCGATACCACGCCCCGCCGAGCGCGCGCCGGACGAGCAGGTCCAGGCTGGCCTCTGCCGCTTCAAACTGGTATCCGTCATGCTCGAGTTGCCCCACGATCTGCAGGATGCGCCTCTGGGCGTCCTTGTCGGCAGCGAGGTTGAATTTCTCGCCCGCGGTGGCGGCTATGTTGCTGGTACCCGACAGTTCGCTGACGAGGATTCTCCGCACGTTACCGACCCGCGCCGGATCGATGTGTTCGTAAGTTTTCGGATTCCGCCGCACGGCATGGACGTGCATTCCGCCCTTGTGGGCAAATGCGGAGGCGCCCACGAACGGCTGGCGGCCCCAGGGAGACTGGTTGGTCAACTCGTAGACGCTTCTGGAGAGGGATGTCAGTCTGCCCAGGGCGCCGTCGCACAAGAGTTCGTACTGCTGGTACTTTTCAGAGAGATTCGCGACAACGGAAATGATATCCGCATTTCCGCACCGCTCGCCTATTCCGTTGATCGTGCCCTGGACCTGCACGGCGCCATGTTCAACGGCCGACAGAGAGCAGGCCACCGCCAGTCCGCTGTCGTTGTGGCAGTGGACGCCAAGCTTCATCGAGGGCAGCCGGCGGGCTACTTCCTCGACGATCAGGCCGATCCGCGTCGGAAGCGTTCCACCGTTGGTGTCGCACAGCACCAGAGACGCCGCACCGCCCTCGGCTGCGGCGCGCAGCGTCGCCAGTGCGAACTGGGGATCGGACTTGAAACCATCGAAAAAATGCTCCGCGTCGAAGATGGCCTCGCGACCGGACTTGACCATCAGGGCAATCGAATCGCCAATCATCGCGAGGTTCTCTTCGGCGGTGACGCCCAGAACCTCGCCAGTGTGCAGGTCCCAACTCTTGCCCACGATCGTGACAACCGGCGCCTCGCTGGCGAGCAGTGCCTGCATGCAGGTGTCGTCCGCGGCCTGAGAGTCTTTTCTCCGCGTCATACCGAACGCGGCGATTCTGGCATGCTTTAGATTCAGCTTCCTGACTTCGGTAAAAAATTCGGCGTCTTTGGGGTTGCTAAGCGGGTATCCGCCCTCCACGTAGTCCACACCGATACCATCGAGCAATTCGGTGATTTCGAGCTTGTCCCGCACCGACAGGCTGATCCCATGGGCCTGGGTTCCGTCGCGCAGCGTACTGTCGTATATCTCAATTCTCTTGTTTTGCGTATCCATGATCGCACCATAGCCTGCCGTAATATG
>JADHXQ010000053.1 GCA_016782885.1 Phycisphaerae bacterium
AGCGTTACCTCGAGGGGATCAAGGAACAGCAGCGCCTCTATCCGGGCCGATTCGAGGTTTTCAGCTTTAATCTCGACGAACTGCCTGACGCAGGGGCCGGGACGCTGCGCGCCTTGAAGTTGGATTGGACGGTCATGCGTCTGCCTGGGGGCAAGAAGAGCCAGGCATTTCGCACGTATGCACGACAGGACCCGATCCACCTCCTGGTAAACGCATACGGACATGCTCTCCTGACGCCGACCTTGCTGAACGCGACGGGACAGGTCAAGCTTGGCGTGCGCGGCGTACCGTCATCGATGCTCACGTTGAATCGGCGCCTTGGCGACGCACGCTATCTTTCGCAATTGCAGTCGCTGTTGGTTGGCGATGTTCTGGTCACAGAGCCCGATGGTCGCCTGGATGCCGCCTTGCCCCCCGAGTTGAAAATGGTCCCAATGGGCTCTGGCAAGGAAACCGGCGCCAAGCTGGCTCGTACAGCCAAGTCAGTGCCCGCCGAGACGCTGCGCGCCATCCAGAAGTGTTTCACACCGCCGCCCTTCCGCTACCGACTGGCGACCGCCGAGGCGCTGGCGAACTACAAGAAGGCCGAGAAGCTGTGCGGTGAGGCGGTCAGGCAACACCCGGCCGCGCCGGATCTCTGGATCGTGCGCAACCGAAGGATCATCGCCCTTTTGGGCATGTGGACCCTTACCGGCGAGCCCAAGCATCTTGAACAAGCAGCCCGAGAGGCGCGCGCTTCTCTGTCCGCGAAGCTGCCCCCCGGCGCCGACATCGTACCGCGTTTCTGTCTCGCCAAGGAAGCACTCCGGCGGGGGGGGGCGGAGCCGGAGTCTGTCCTCATGGACTTGATCGAGAAAACGGGCGGGGCCGGAGCGCCCTGCTCGGCCCATGCCGCGGCCGCGATCCTTGCGCTGAACGCCAATGCGCGGGACTTGCACAATCGCTATTGCGCCCCACTGCTGGCAGCGCCCGACGGGGGCAGTCCCATGCTGTGGTCCATGGTCTCGTTCCTGCGTGATCGACTCTACACCTACCGCCTGTTGAAGGCCAATTACATCCACAAGGAACGCGAGTCGGTGCGTGGCTACATGATCAATCATGGCGGTCCCCCGATGACGGGACTTTTGCCGACAGTGACGCTCAAGACCCTCGATGGGCGAACGCTGAAACTCCCTCGGGATACCAACGGCAAACTGACGCTGTTGGTTTTTGTCGAACCGTCCGCTGAACCCAATGCGGAGTTTCCCATCGACGCCGACGGGGAAGGTAAAGGCAGGAGGGGGCATAGTTTTCTCCAATACGCGTGCGACCTGGCAGACAGGCATGTCAACAAAGATCTCACTACGATCATGGCCTTTTTGTCCGAAGATGCGAAACGCATCGATGCCCTGATGAAAACAAGAAAACTGACCTGCCAGGCCGCCATCGTGCCTGGCGGCCTGGCGAACCCGATGGTGCGCCGGTTGGGCGTTCTTTCGGCGGATCGTGACCCGAACGTCTTCCTGCTCCGCCGCGACGGTTCCATCGCGTGGCACGCATCGGGACTCCCGCACGCCGACAGCGTGGCATGGGTAGGCTTGCTCGCCACGAAGGTCCACATCGAGATCTGTGAAGTGGAGACGGCCTACGAGGCTCTGAAGAAGGGCGATTTCAAGGAGGCCGCACGCGTCTTCGGCGGCCCCTATCTTTTCTGGCTCCCCGAACGACACCGCTGGCGACCGCCGAGATACCACGGGCAGGCACTGGCCTATATGGGCCTGAAGGACTGGAATGCCGCGCTCGAGTCGATCGAGATAGCGATAGACGCCCAGAAATTGCGCTACATCCGAGTCGTGCATCTCGACAAGAATTGGCGAAAGAGAGTCGCCAATGTTACGATCAACTACCCGGATGACACCCTGGTGGAACTATGGGCTGTCAAAGCCGATATCCTCGACAAGCTTGGCCGCAAGGACGAGGCGGCCAAAATGCGTAAGCGCGCCGCAGAGCCGGCCAAAGCAGATCTTCCGAGCCCATATAAGGCGACCCACCAGAGATTAAAAGACTGGTTAAAGCAGCACAGAATGAAGACACAAAAACAGTGAACCCCTTACTCTTCTCAGCTATGAGGAGAGTGTTCGCTGCCGATTCCGACAGCGATGATAACACATCTGCAACAAAGGAAGATCGAATTATGAAGAAACACGACATTATCAAGAGTGTATGGATCATGACGATCCTGGCCATATCGACCTCCGTCTTTGCCGCGGGGGGACCAGCGCCGGTCAGCCTGACCCCCGAAGGGAAGAAAATCGAGGCACATTACAGCAAGATGCTGGCTGATCTAGAGGAAGAGATCAAGCGCCTGGAACCCAAGGTGGACGAAAAGAAGAAGGCCGAATTCACTAAGCAGTTCGGCGCGCTTGGAAGTGTCCCGCCTGTTACCAAGATCGTCATGGGCAAGGAAGTCGCCGTGAAAAACGGCCCGGGCAACCCCGCCTTTGCTGAAAAGCAGAAAGAGGTCCTTACGGCGGCCAGAGCTGTCATGAAGGACATTGAAGCATTGTTCGTTGGCGAGAAAGGGCAGGCCATCATGGCCAAATTCGCATTACTGACTCATGCCACCCCGAATCGCCTGGCCGGGTTTGCGCAAAAGGGCGAAGAGGAAAAAGCGCTGATCGATAAGCTCCTCAATGACGACAAGCTCGTCGTGCAGGCCATGACGATGGGAGGGGCCGGTGGCGGACGTTACGGCCAGGCGATGCGAAACTACACAGCCATCCAGAAAGCCACTGAACGTTCTCACGAGGGTTTCTTTCAGGTTTGGGCCCTGGCTGTATCCCTTCAGTGTACGGGCGATACCTATGTCTATCCCGGCGTTCCCGCGGCCAAGTCCCTGGTCAAGTATTACCTGAATTACCTGAAGGCATACGACGACGGCATACTGGATCCCGCCTTTTCTAAATTGGGTGGTACCGGTTGGAACTATCGCTTTGTATTTCCAGACTCCTACACGCTTGAAGATATCGAGTGGATCAGAAAGGTGCTGCGAAACTACCGTCCCGATCACACGCGCCTGGAATACAGATGGCGCTACTGCCGTATCGTTAGAACCGACATCCCCTATATGGCAGTCAAAAGGCCGGTACGACCCGATTTGAACCTGTCGGGAATACAGGATTTCTTCCTCGAAGGCGGTACTTGTGGCCCCCGTGCTTTTACCGGGCAGATATCGGGATATGCCTTTGGGATACCTACTCGTCGTGCACCCTCCCCGGGCCATGGCGCCATGGCGCACTGGACTCCGGACGGTTGGACCACTGTACTGGGACCACACTTTTATTTCTGCAAGCACATCAATGGAATGAACCCCATGGAGTTCCTATTGGAATCACAGGCGCAACAAGATCCCGAGGGTTTCAAACAGGCGCTGATGTGTGAGTGGTTAGGGGAAGCACTGGGCGAAGACGCCCCGCGTGACTACGGATCACGCGGCGGGTTCTGGCGATTGCTTGGTTTCTACAAAAGACAGGCCATCGTCGAAGATCAGAAAATAAAAGACATAGGGGCCACAGGTGAAGAACTCGCGGAATCTAATGTGAGCAGCAAGAAGGAAGAGATCAAAGAGATAAAGATCCCTGAGAAGTTCCGCAAGATCACCGTGGCCAAGGATGGCACAATGACCATTCCCGTGGCGGCAAGCGAATCACCGGAGAACACTGAGAAGATAAGATTCATGAAGACCATAGACGGGGATGCGATGCAGGTGCATTACTGCCTCGGCGGCGGGCAACCGGAATTGCTCAAGTACAATATATATCTCCCCAAAGCCGGAAAGTACGAATTCACCGCACATGTATGTAGCGTTACCGTGGACAGACAATTCCTGCTTCGCGTCAACAGGAGAACTCTCGTGGATGTCGGCATTCCGTACACCAAAGCCGACTGGATGGACACCGAACCCGTTGAACTCGAATTGAAAGAGGGACGAAACCGGATCTTATATACCCAGAAAACCCCGAATAAAGGACTTAGTATCAAGCACTTCAAACTGAAGCCCCTGAAGTAGAGCGCCGCATGCGTCAGGGCGAGCAGTAAGGGAGTAGGTATCAGGTTTCGGATTTGGGTATAAGTACATGCGTGGCGCATTGGGAGTCAATATCTCCATTGGCAGAGCAGAGACAAGCACAAAGGAAGGCGGGAATCGTAACCTCTTGGCGGAACTGGCGTAGAAAACGAAAACGCCGCCGAGTTCTCTCGACGGCGTTTTGCGTGAACCACGGGACCGGTGCGTTTTGCAACGGCCCGAAATCTAGCGGGCGGCCAACCGTTTTCGAGCATTGCTGTCGGGAGTAGGAGAGACACCGCTTCGGCTCGAATCACCCCTGACTCCGCCCATGGTTAGAAAACCCATGTTCCGGTTATGAGTTATGGATGGCTTTCGGCCCGGAAGACCATGTCGGATGGAGATGTTCGGGCTGATCCCGCGTCGAAGCTATGGGACCGTGGCGCAAGCAAACGCCTCGGCTGAAGTTGCCGAGGCGTTTGCTACTGGTTTAATAACGGGGGCACGTTCTTGTATCTGTTCGCGACCGTGTGACGGGCTGGCTGGACAGGGCGAAGCAGAGCGTAACTTGGTCCTGGTATTTGCATGGGGACCGGAAGGCATAGTGAACGCCTGATTCCCAAAACGCGGACGACCGGCGCAAGAAAACGCCGCGTGGGAAGCCCACCGGGCGCTGTAAGCGGTCCTGCTTTGTTCAGGCCCTTCGGCGGCGCAGCACCGCCAACCCGCCCAACGCCAGCAGAGACAGCGTTGCCGGTTCCCATACACGAGAAGCACCAGTCGCTGTTGGCACAACTCCAGTCGCAACACGGCCGCAAGTATGGGTTCTGGGGTTTGGTGAAGAAGTGACATTGGAGAAGATGGTGACAGGCTCATCCCCTTGTCGGTCTCGGCACAGCCGTTGGGTTGGCGAAGTGGATCAAGACAATGGGTGTCGTCTGCGCCTGAGTCACTCTGTGTCGGGCGTCAGAACCTGAAGATAACGGTGGTATGCGTACACACGGTCCCGGCGCTTGCCCGTCGTTTCGCGCAGGACGCCCGCGTCTTGCAGGAATGCGATGGTCCTGACAGCGGTCGGCTTGCTGACATCCAGCAGCTTGATGGCCAGCGGCAGCGTGATGATCGGATTGGACGGCAACAGTTCCACCAGACGAATCGTGGCCACTGTCGTCTTGGCGTGCGCGGCCACCTTCGCGCGATCGGCACTGGTTACCGCGAAGAGCTTCTGGGCACTGGCGACGGCGTCATCGGCGGCCTCGGTCACACACGCCAGGAAGAAGCGAATCCATCCTTCCCAGTCGCCATCGATCCGAACGGCGTTGAGACGTTCGTAGTAGTCTTGGCGATGCCGTTTGAACGCAACGCTCAGGTAAAGCAGCGGCGCTTTGAGCAACCCCCAGTGCTCGACGAGCAGTGCAATCAGCAATCGCCCGATACGTCCGTTGCCGTCAAGGAACGGGTGGATGGTCTCGAACTGGACGTGAGCCAGGCCGACGCGCACCAGCGGCGGCAGCTGATCGCGGCCATGAATCCATTTCTCCAACGCCGACAATGCCTCGGGCAAAGCATCCGGGGGCGGCGGCACGAAGCGGGCGTTGCCGGGTCGGCTACCACCGATCCAGTTCTGGCTGCGGCGAATCTCCCCCGGCTGTTTGTCGCTGCCACGAGCGCCCTTCATCAAGCGTTTGTGTGCCTCGCAAAGCAGCCGAGTCGCCAGCGGAAGCCCCTTGGGACGGGCGAGTTCCTTGCGGGCGTAGGTCAGGGCATCGACGTAGTTGCACACCTCGCGCACATCGTCCGGGCGCTGAGCCTGCTCTCCGGCCTCAAAGGTGAGCACGTCCTGGAGCGTCGCCTGCGTGCCCTCGATCTGCGAGGTGATCAGGGCTTCTTTACGCACGAAGCCGTAGAGGAACCAATCGGCGCTGGGCACCATATCGGCGGCGACGGCGAGTCTGCCAAGCGCGGCCGTGGCATCGGACAGTGCCGCAGTTGTTTCGGTGTCCAGGTCCAAGGGGGGATCGGGCGGCAAAGGTGCGCAGATGAATGCCCGAACCTCCTCGCGGTCCCATTTCGTGATTCGGTATGTGCCGGTTGTTCTTTTCATGGCTGGTCAGGCTCCCGTTACTACGGTTCGCCGTTAGTCACGCCAACGTTACTAGCGTCGTCCGTTAGTAAAGCACACTTTACTAGCGAACGCAAGAGGAAAACCCCGGCGAACCTTGATCGGGTCGAAACCGGGATAATCGGCGGCGGTGTAAGCAGGTGCTTACTTCTGGCGTGCGGCCTTGGCGGCCTGCTCGCGGATGTACTGGCTGTCCCTGAGGGCGAACTTGCCGCGCTCGGTCTTGACGAACCGGCAGGCGTCGCCCTTGGTGGTGATCTCGCGCAGGATCGCGGCGTAGAGCGTGCTGGCGGGTGTCTTGCCGGTGCGCGGCGTCCAGAGCTGGCGCTTCACGACCAGGTCCACGAGGTCCTTGCAGCGCATCGGGTCGCCGGTGCCCAGCGAGAGGATGTGGACGGCGGCGTCCATCAGGCTCATCGCCTTGCCGGTCGTGGCGGTATCGCCGCCCGGTTGACACGCGGGGACATAGACCGTGATTCTTATTGTAGGAGCAATTTCCTTTACCAGGTTGATCGCTGTCCCTCCCGAAAACGCTATCGGCCTCGGGATGAGTTGCGTGATTGCCTTGATCGCCAGTTGGGGCGGGCGGACCGACGTGTAATCGACGTGGTGGGTAGGGGGGGATGGTTGGCGCGGACCATCGCCCAGTTCTGGCGCAGGATTCTTGCCCGGGCCCGGTAGGGCAGAAATCGTTCAGTCCTGCTACGCTGCTCGCGTATAGCAGTGGTGCAGTCCGCCCAGATAAGCCTTGGCAACCACCTTGCCCTGTTCCGGCGGGCAGACACGCCGGGGGATCGGGGAGTTGCGGTCCAACGACAAGTGCGCTCGAGCATCGTGATGGTACTCAAAATACTCGGCCAGAATACGTTGCAGATGCCTTTGGCCGAGCACGATCATATGGTCCAGACACTCCCGGCGGATGGATCCGATCAGGCGCTCGGCGTACGGATTCTGCCAAGGCGACCGCGGGGCCGTCAGCGTGCGGTAGCGGTCACCTTCGTACTCAAAACCGCTGCCATCTTCGAGGAACACCACGCGGTGGGTGCGGCCCTTGTATTGGCGGACTATTGCCGAGCCAGGCGCTGGCAGGCGCGGGTCGGTCGGCTTATCTTTACCTGTCGGCACCGGTTTTGTAACGGTGGCCGACTCGCCAACCTGCGGCGGGCAGATCATGGTCTTGGGGGCCATGGCCCGCACATCGGCGTCGTCGGCCAGTTCCACCGCCCGCCTGCGGGCGCGTTCGGACAGATCGCCCTCGGCGTTGGCCTGCAAGCGCCAGGCGATCTTGCGGATGAGGTAGGCCCGATGGCGGGTCCGGCAGGGCTGGCCGTGCAGTTCGGCGTAGCGTTCGGCCAGGTCGCCCGTGGTCATCTCGTCCAAGGCGGCTATTTCGGTTGCGATGTCGTTCATCATGCGGCTCCTTTCGTCAGGGTTTTCCGAGACGCAACCCGTTAACCCGCGGGTCGCGGAGCCACACTGAGCCTCGTTTCCACCGGAACCTCAAGGCCGTTTCGAGGCCCTTTCGAGATTATTTCTCGGGGCGGTGATTCGGCTGTTCTGGCCATGCGGACGCGGCGCAGAAGGCCACTGGCGAGGATATTCGCAACTTCGAGGCGGCGTTCTTCTGCTGTCATACTTTCGGGATCGGTTGTCGAGATCATGGCAAGGCTCCCAGGGGCGGTCTTATACATCCGCCCTCATTGGTTACCTATGCCATCCGTTGCCGCTGCGCCCGCTTTTTGTTAACCGATTGAAGACGGTCACGCGAAGGTCGCGGGTGCAACTAGGGAGGTTGCGAGCGCTCACTGGGTGCAATCACCTTATAACCCGAGCCCACGGTTCTCTCCGGCGGTGAGAGACTTTCGGCCCAAAGGCGCCATATGGGCGGCATGGTGGATTCGAGCGGTTATCTCCTCCTGAGAATCAGAGACACCGCCCACGGAAGGCGGGAATCGTAACCTCTTGGCGGAACTGGTGTAGAAAACGAAAACGCCGCCGAGGTCTCTCGACGGCGTATTTCCTTAACCACAGGGCCGGTGTGTTTTGCAACGGCCCGAAATCTAGCGGGGACAGGATTCGAACCTGTGACCTCCGGGTTATGAGCCCGACGAGCTACCAGACTGCTCTACCCCGCGGTCTGTGTAAGCATAATAGTGACCGCCGCTGGCCGTGTCAAGGGCCCGTGGTGAAAATTCGTGGGAATCTGCGATTCTTGTCATACGGGGCGTCCGGTCATGGTTCGATCTTGATCTTGTGTTCGAGCGCCGGTTTGGGCTGGCCTGAGAACAGTCTGATAACATAATCGCCGGGTCCGCCGCCCTTGGCGGCGAGGTCGGCTGGATCCAGGATGAACTGCTTTCCGTTTGGGATTGCGGACATTGCCTTCGTCCATTGCACGTCAAACGACGCGATGTCTGCGCGTCCTTCCTTCCTGCTGACGGTTATCTTGAAACGGTTCCTGTCGCATTGGGGCGGGAGCATGAGTACGAGGATGATCTTCTGTCCGGCTGCGAGGGAGAACTTCTTTTCTTTTGGCCATTTGCCTGCGTATGGTTGATCGGTGGCGGTGAAGAATGCTTCAGACGGTTTGACCTGGATCAATTTCCGGATGACGGCGAACTGGTCGAGAAGCTGTTCGATGATCTGGGCGCGGGCGATTGACATGCAGGCTTCGCGGCTGTATTTGGGCGTCTCGCCAGTCGACTTCACGTAACCGCGGAGGGGGCATGAGTGTATGACCTGCGGACCGTTGGGTGTCATGCGCAGCAGGACGGCGTTGGCTTTCAGTTCGGCTTCGTTGGTGTGTACGTAGTAGTTCACGGGCCTGGTGTACTTGACTCCACTGGCGCTGCGGAACTGCTGGGTGCGGACCTTTACCTCGGTGCGGGTTCGCGGCCAGTTGCAGGTTGTAACCGCGCCGGTGAGTATGGCCTGGACTTTTCCGATTTTCACCATGGCTGAGGCGGCGGCGTCCTGGTCGCTGCTGAATGCCCGCTGGAGATCCTGTTCGTTGAGGTATGCCTTCAGCAGCGTCCGATCGTAAACGACATAGCTGCCGTTGGCCGACAACTGTGTTCCCAGATCGTTTGTGACCTGCATTCCGATGTGTTGCAGGTTAGTCTCATTCCTGAACGGTGTAACCGCGACGGTCTTGGGAGCGTGGTCCCAGAAGATCGGATACTGGACGATCGGAATCTTTTTTACGCATCCGCCGAGGGTGGTCATGGCGCTCAATATCAAAACTGCGGGAACGATCCTGGTTCGAAGGGCATATTTCATTTGCGGTCCTTTCAATTCGCCGGTTGGTACAAAACGGTCCTAACGCCCTCATAATATGTGCCTCATGGAAGATGAGCCAGCGAAAAACGTTCCGTCGTGGTCAAAAGCTGGTCAAACGCTGGCGAATGGATATTACCGCGAGAGTTGACTGACGGCCTTGTAGCACATGTGCCCTCCTGCCAGAGCCAGCAGTGTGTAGACTATAACGGTGAACTGCGTGCGTCCGACGCGGTGATGCAGGAATCTGCCGAGCATGGCTCCGATGATGATGCCGGGCAGGAGGACGACGCCGGCCCCGAGCGTTTCGGTGTTGATCATGTGGAGATGGAGGTATGGGATCAGCTTGATCTGGTTCGCCGTCCAGAAGAAAAGCGCGTTAGTGGCGACGAATGTGCTCTTGGACTTTCTTTGCGGCAGGAGGTACATGGTGATGACCGGTCCGGCCGCGTGGGCCAGGGTTGAAGTGAATCCCGCGGCGCCCCCGGCCAGGGCTGTATGCCCTCGGGTTGGCCTGAAAGTGGTATTTCGGGCGGTGACGCGTTTGAGAATATGCAGTCCAACGAATGCTATCGCGATCATTCCGACACCGAGCATTAACCAGGCGTTTGCAGCCGATGTTCTCGGATCGATTCTCATGTACTGAAACCCCGCCAAAGCCACCCACGCGATCGCGATCCCCAGGACTGTCGTCGGCAGGAGGGCGAGAACGGTCTTTATGCTCCATTTTCGCCACCAGCTTATTACCGCCACGTAGTCTGCGATGATGAGTATCGGCAGCATGATCCCGACGGCGAGGGTGGCTTTGTGGCTGCAGGCGTAGATCATCATGGGTACGGCCAGTATGCTGATCCCGCTGCCGAACCCGGTTTTGGACATGCCGAAAACCATCGCTGCGCCCGAACCGACGATCAGGAATAGCGTAATATCAGGGATACCCTGCGGAATAAGCGACCATGCGAGCATTACGGGTGATTCTCCAAGAGCGCGTTTTGTTCGATCTCAGCACCACTATAAGTTCGTTCGTCGTGGATTCAAGAGCGGGTATTGGTTTACTGTGCGGTTGGAAGCGCGTACACTGTTGTGTCGGGCGGGGGCTTACTGCCCGGCTTGCGATCCAACGTTAAGCGACTGAGATACGAGACCGCTTTGACATGATACCTATTGGCAGCGATTATCGGATGAGATGCGTGCCGGTGGTCAACTATGCGCTGATTGCGGCCAACGTGTTGGTTTTCCTGATGAGCTATGACTTCGAAACGAAGTCCCTGGTAGCGAGTGTGGGTCAGTTGCTTCTGTACCCGACGAATCCGCAATTGTATCAGTTTTTTACTTCGATATTCCTGCACGGGAGCCTGATGCACCTTGCGGGGAATATGATTTTTCTGTGGGTTTTCGGAAACGCGATTAACGACAGGTTCGGGCATCTGGGGTATGCGGCATTCTATCTAGCCGGCGGCGTGCTCGCCTGTCTGGGCCACATGATGTTTTCCGGTGCGCCGGTCCTTGGTGCTTCGGGCGCCATTTCGGCGGTGACGGGGGCGTATCTCGTGTTGTTTCCTTTGGTGCGTCTGAGGCTTTTGTTCGTGTTCTATTTAATCACGACGTTCCAGATCTCAAGCATGTATTTTCTGTTGTTCTCTTTCCTCTATGATGCTTTCATGTCGCTGGGCGGTGGCGGCGGGGTGGCGTACGAGGCCCACCTCAGCGGTTACATATTCGGTATTGGAGTGGCTACGCTGCTGCTGGTGGCGAGGATCCTTCCGAGAAGTTCTTTCGACCTGCTGAACGTGATTCGTTCGGCGCACCGTCGCGGTCGATACCGGCGGATGGCCGCCCAGGGCTACGACCCCTTCAGCCGATTTGTCGCGACCGGTGAGCCCGGTACGACACGATGGGCTCGCAGCCGGTCTGCCGAACCGAGCGTGCTCGATAGCAACGAGATCAGGGAACTGGAGTTGCGCCGGGAGATATCGGACGCCTGCAAGTGCCACGATCTTCAGGCGGCTGTGGTCAGGTACATCGAATTGGTCTCGATCAATAGCAAAGCAGTGCTCCCGCTTCAGGAGCAATTGGACGTGGCTAACCAGTTGATGCACGGTCGGCGGTACGCTGATGCCGCCGGGGCGTACGAGCAGTTTTGCAAACACCACGGAAAGTACGAACGTATGGGCGAGATATACCTGCTGCTGGGATTGCTTTACGGCCGATACCTTAATCAGCCCCGCCGCGGAGCCGAAATGCTCCAGAGTGCAATCGAACGCCTTGACGATCCTCAGCAGTCCTCGCTTGCTCGCGACGAACTGGCGAAACTGAACACGGAGTCAGATGGAAGCTGACTTAACCATGCAGGGAGGCAGATAACCATGGATATACCGTTTCCGCACTTTCCGGAGCTTTCTGACGGTGTTGCGTACATCTCGGCGGGTGCGTCGGTGATTATCGGTTTGATGCTGGTTGGATGGGGGCGACTCTGGAGCCGCCCAACGGTCGGTCTGATCGGCGTGGGCGCAGGGTTCTTATGCGGCGACCTGCTGTCCGGCTCGATGAAGGTTAACCCCGGGGTGGCGAGGGCTGCAGTAGGGTCAATACTTGGTGTTCTGGGCTTTGTGGCCGCCCCGTTCATGTGGGCGTTCCTGGCGGGGTTTCTGTGTGCATCGGTGGGCGGCGGATTCCTTGCGGCAGATTTCGTTGCGGAGGCGGGGCTTAAAGTGGACCCGCCGGCCGGAGGATTCACGCCGGAACTCTGGGCCGAGTGGTTCAGGGTGTTCGCCGGCGATGTCAGCGCTGATATGTGGCAGGAGCGGGCGGCTACCATGCTGCTGGTAATGGCGCCGGTGGGACTGATTCCGACGATGATCGGGTTGTGGAAACCGCGTTTCATAACGATTGTGATGACTTCGCTGACCGGTGCGATTGTGGTGGTCAGCGGCGCGATCGTCGCGCTGGTCCAGTCCGATCCGACATATTGGCCGAAGGCCTGGTCGGGTCTGCTGATACCGCTGTACATTGCGGGGGGATTGTGGGTGGCCGGTATGGCGATGCAGTACAGCTTTGCGATGGCGGCGGCCCGGAAGAAGAAGGCCAAGGAAGCCGCCCGGGCTCAGCAGGACATCCGGTAGGGCGGTGGGAAGTAGCAGGGCTGCGATGTTTGCGGCGGGCTGTTTTGTGTGTTTTGGTTGAGGGTTGCGTGACTGGATAATGGCTAAGGGTAGTTGGAGTCCAAATCGATTGCGATGGGAGATTGCCCAACCGTTTGACGCTGCCGCGGCGTTGGGCCGGTCGCTCCACGTCCATCCGCTGGTGGCGCAAGTGCTGCATAACCGCGGGCTGGACGATCCTGTGATAGCGGGCAAATTCCTCGATCCGAAGCTGACCGACCTGCACGATCCTGAACTGCTGAGCGGTGCGGTCGAAGCTGCCGGGCGGATCGCCCGGGCGGTTTCGGAGGGACAAAGAATCGTGATCTACGGCGATTATGATGTGGACGGTATTACCGGGACGGCAATTTTGCATGCGATCCTCAGGATGGTCGACGCGAAAGTAGACTACTACGTGCCTCACCGCCTCGCCGAGGGGTACGGTCTGAACATCGAAGCTGTCGACAAGCTGATTTCCGGCGGTGCTGAATTGATGGTGACGGTCGATTGCGGGATATCCGCGGTCCAGCCGGTTGCCCGCGCCGTTGCGGCGGGGCTCGATGTTATTGTGACTGACCACCACAGTGCGGGCAGCGAACTTCCTCCAGCCGGCGCGATAGTCCATCCGTCGCTTCCGGGCAGCGAGTATCCCAACGCGAATCTCGCCGGTGCGGGGGTGGCGTTCAAGCTTGCCTGGCAGGTGGCCAGGACGATTTGCGGTTCAAATCGCGTGGATGACAAGATGCGCCGGTTTCTCCTGGACGCGACTTGTTTTGCGGCGCTCGGAACGATAGCCGACGTCGTACCGCTGCTGGGCGAGAATCGCGTGCTGGCGACGTACGGACTGCAAGGGCTGTCGGGTACGGAGCATGTTGGGTTGCGGGCGCTTCTGGCATCGGCGGGTGTGGTGGGCAAAAAGCTGGACGCATATGACGTGGGCTTCGTGTTGGGTCCGCGTTTAAATGCGGCAGGGAGGATGGGGCACGCGCGCCTGGCGGTGGAGATGCTTACCGGAGCCTCGCCCGAGCGGAGCGGCGAAATAGCCCGGTACCTCGAAGAGCAGAATACCGAGCGTCGCAAGGTTCAGGACGAGATTACCGCCCAGGCCGTTGAAATGGTTGAATCTGGCGGGCTGGCGGCGCCCGGTCGGCATGGGATTGTGGTCGGTAGCGCCGGTTGGCACGGTGGCGTGATAGGGATAGTGGCCTCGCGGTTGGTCGGTCGGTTCGGTCGTCCTGCGATTGTGTTTTCGCTCAGCGAGGCATCGGCGCAGGGTTCGGCCAGGAGCATCGATGGATTCAACATGCATACTGCCCTTACCGCCTGCGGGGATCATATTGAAGGGTTCGGCGGGCACGCGATGGCGGCGGGGCTGACGATTGATCGTCGGAAGCTAGAAGCGTTTTCCGATGCGTTTGTCGGCTATGCGTCGTCGCACATAAGCGCCGAACAACTCACGCCGGTCCTGAAGATCGATGCGGTCACTATGCTGGCGAATCTGAGTTATGACACGGTGTATAATCTGTCGAAGATGGCGCCGTTTGGGCGAGGTAATGCGGCGCCGGTGGTGGTGGTGAAAGATTGCCGCGTGCTGACGGCGCCCCGGCGTATCGGTCGGAGCGGGACGACGATCAGTATGACGCTCGGTCATGAAACCGCGTCCATGCGTGCGGTGGGTTTTGGTATGGGCGACCTGGCGGAGATGCTTGTTGGAGTTAATTCTGTGGACGTGGCGTTCGAGCCGCAGCTCAATACCTTCAGGGGGCAAACAACCGTCCAGGCGATGCTTCGCGACGTGCGCTGGGAATGACGCTCCTAGCTCGCCGGGTCGCTGGGGATTTCCTGGAGGTCGTCTTCTTCCTCGTCGGTGGCGCCGCGGATCTTGGCGATGATGGCTTTGACCGGGGCGGAGAATACGAAGATCTGTGTGGCGATGGTGAGGGCGACCAGCGGCATTATCACGACGGCCAGAACCATCAGCACCATTTTGACCAGGTATCCAACGGGCTTTTTGCCTCGAATGTACTGGTTAATGAGATGCACGTAGGGGAATCGCGAAACCATCAGAAGGCCTATTAGTACCGCGACCACGGGCAGGAGAATGGCCATCGCCGCCAGCATCCACTGCCCGGCGAACCAATCAGCCTTGAGCAGTGAATTCGCCATCCATCCGCCGTCAGACTTGTTCCTGAAATGTTCAAATAGCAGGATCAGCGAGAGGAGCCCGGCGGCCGCTCCAGGCGAGGGGAGCCCTTTGAAGTCCATATGGGCCGATTCGTCCGGCTCGTTTTCGACATTGAACCTGGCCAGCCTCACCACCGCGCAGGCAACGTAGGTCGCGGCGCAGCACCAGATTGCTCTTTCAAACAACATGTCTTTTTCGACGCCGAGAGTTTCGTGCATGGTGATGACGCTCGTTCTAAGCATGATCATCGCCGGGGCGACCCCGAAGCTGATAATGTCGCACATACTGTCGAGTTGTCCGCCGAAGTCGCTGGTCACGTGGGTCATTCTGGCCACGCGCCCGTCGAGCATGTCGCACAACATCGCCCCAACGAGCAACCAGACGGCAATTGCCTGGTTCGACAGGGCGGTTGAGAAAGCGGCCTCCTGCCTGGTGGCCACAGCGATGGCGGCGAAACCAAGCAGTCCGTTGGACAACGTCAGGAGGCTTGGCAGGATGGCGATGCTGGCGACTATCCGCTTTCGGCGCCGGGCGGCGCGTTTTTCGCGTCGCTGGGCCTTTGTGGGGCGATCGCCGGGCGTGTTGTCTTTTGTTGGGGTCACTGCGAACCTCCCGGGTCGGATTCGACCAGCACTGTTTCGGCCCCGCGGCTGATCTGCCCGACCTCGACGCAGACCTTCGAGACCAACTCGGCGGGAACGAGAAGTTCCAACCGAGAACCGAATTTTATCATCCCGACGCGCTGTCCGCGAGTGACCGGCTGCCCTTGGGCAAGATCGGTAACGATGCGTCTGGCGACCAGCCCGGCGATCTGGCGGAAGACTACGGGGTATTCGGCGCCCCGGTGCTCATACTTCAGACGGATCGTAGTTGATTCGTTTCGCTCCGAGGCGTGTGGGTCGCGGACGTCCAGGAACGCTCCGGGGCGGTGGTCGATCGACTCGACCGTGCCGTCGACGGGGCAGCGGCTCAGGTGTACGTTGAAGATGTTCATGAAGATACCGATACAGACCCCGTCACGACCGAGTTCGCTATCGGGTCCGATGTTGGTTATATCGGCTATTCGCCCGTCGGCGGGCGCAATGAAAAGGCCCTCGCCTCGCGGTACGTCGCGTTCGGGGTCGCGGAAAAACCAAAGCACCCACATGTAGACTATCAGCACGGGCGCCAGGATGGCCGCAATAGCCCACCACGGTAGGAATTTCGCACATGCCGGTACTACCACGAACGCTGCGAGCGAGCAGACCGTGGCGATAACGAGTTCTTTGAGTCCGTATCTTGTAAGTTTGAACATTGGACCTTATGGTTTTTCGGTTCCAATACGAATGGAGTACGACTGCGAACCAACAGTGTAATTGGCTCGCCCTATAAAAACAAGTTCGCCCCGGCGATTGCTCTGGCCAGGCCCCAATATTCAACTTGCCCAATGCGACGCATCAGCTACAATCAATGCAAAGGCCCTGCGATGGTTACGGGCGCAATATCGTCTGGGAAATCCCGCCAATATGGAGTATCTTCATAATGCAAACGATAGACCTTCTAAAAAGAATATGGACTGTGGATATAGCCAAAGATCTCCAGAGTGGCACGCTTATCAATGAGCGTACTCTGCAAGCAGCTATATATCACCACTTACGAAACCAGGGCTCATCTCTTGGCCTCAGCGTTCGTCTGGAAGTGCAGAACTTCAATCTCGGCTTGGGCATCCCAGACATGGTCATTGTAAACACTGGCGAGGGAATGAGAATGGTTGAAGCAGTTATTGAGCTTAAAATGCTGCCCAAGGACAAGGGTATTGTTTACGAGGACGACATAAAGAAGCTTGTTGGCTGGACTCAAGCGGTAAACATCGATTCGTGTATCGACGACAAGTTTGACGTCGATCCGAAAACATTGTACTGGGCTGGCGATCCTTATCAGTTTACGTCCAAGACGAATTGGATATTCGCTGCAATTGGCGCCGCTGGTTGTGGCGCATTTGATCTTGATTGCGTGAGTTGCCACGCAACGAGTTGCATCAACAAGGAGGGGATTGGTCTGAACGAGTTGAACCTGTGGCTCTTTCCAGGTTTTTTGGATGGGTGCTTCGGTCCACCGGAAAGAATTGTAGTGGAGTAGGCTATTGCCCCCTTCCGATTCCCTGAATCAGTCAAGCAATAGGCGGCATATGGTTGTGAGTCGCCAGTTGACGGGGATAATCATGAGCCGGGAGCGGTATTTGGCAAGTGAGCCCGGGATATCGCCGATAAAAGCATTTTCTAAATGTCCTTTCTTGACTAAGGCAAAAACAGGACATATAATATGATTGGAGATTAAGACTATGCTAAGGATTCTTTCGAGTACTTTGGGGAGAAGGCGATATGCCGTTTGACTTGGCGATTCCTGCTTTCTTTCGCAGTCAGGGCTGGAAAGTGAAAATACGTGACAGGGAGCGACTCGAACCGCCCCACGCCAGTATTCTGTTTAAGGACAAGACGTGGAGGATCGGATTGCGGGACAAGGAATTCCTGGACAGCAGTCCTCGTCCCAAGGATGTGCCCAAGAAACTGCTCGATTACGTTGTTGATGATGAGTCATGGAACGAGTTGCATCGCCAATGGAACCTGATGTATCCGAGTAACCCGCTGGACAGTGATGAGGACGAGTCATGAGTAACGCAACGTTCGTGGTTGGCAGAAAATCACGGAAGCACCAGAGGTTCTCCGATCTGAACGCGGTTTGGCTTGCTTCCACGGGAGATATTCGTCGTGCAGTTCCACAAGCCCGGAAGGGTGATCTGTGGATTGTCTCGTCTCAGCACTACATGGAGCACTTGCTAAGAGCGATCGATTGGCCCCTGCCCAAGAGGCTCGGGGATCTCCTCGTGCTGGACACTCTTCGCTATGCCATTATTGAAGCCCTGCATTCGGTATTCTATCACATTGCTCTTACGGACGATAATCGAACAGTGCTTCCATGCGAGCAACTTGTGGCCGTGCTGCTGTCTGACAAGAAGAGAGACCTCTTTATCTCCGGGGTGATTGATGAGACCAGCGAGACCATGACTCTCTGGAGAGGAGACAGGACATCGATAGTGGTTCCCCTTTCGGCATTTCCTCCATCTGGTCTTGGAGTGCATCCTGACTGGAGCCGATTCGAGATCACCGATTTTGGTCAGACGCTGCAGTTTGGTGACTACCAGGCCAGTTCTGACGCGGTCCTCTATGAATTTGATATTGAGTATCGCCGCCGACTGAATCACGCCAGAAGAAACAAAGAAAAGGGATTGGGCCCCGGTTTGCGGCGGCTTCGCAAGCAACGGGGGCTGCGGCGAGATCAGTTTCCGGGGCTGAGCGCCAAGACGATCGCCCGCATAGAGCAAGGCGAAGTGACCCGCGTGCAAACGCGAACCATAAACATCCTCGCAGGCAAGCTTGGCGTACCGTCGGAGGAGATCGAAAGTTACTGAGTTCTCCGACGACGACGTTCGACGCGATCTTCCAAGACGAAGCGCAATGGGGATTCAGATAAGGCCGTCCTCACTCTGGACCCACATTTCTCCACTTGGGACACTCATGATGTCCAGATTCGATATGGCAGGTCATCATCCCATTCGTGGGGTACGGCTAGTCCCACAAAGTTGGTTGTTATCGGATCTGGGTTAGACCCCAATGCCAGGTCGTATTCATGTTAGCCACGGGCGCGAGCCCGTGGTATAGAGCACCCCCTTATAAAGAGCCCTCGAAGAGGGCGATTCTGTTGAGCGTCATGAACGCAATATGTCCCAGCCAGTGTGCGAGAATTCGATCATTATGCGTCCGCATGAATCGCCCTCTACGAGGACTCTGGCACTTATTAATGCATTGTTCCACGGGCTCGCGCCCGTGGCTGCCATGAAGAAAAGCTGGACGAACCATCCTTGTAGGCATACTTCGTACTCGACCGTTGTCGTCGCCAATTGCCAAATGCTCCGCCAGACACGGACCAGGCTGCTGTTAATACGCGTCTGCGGGTGCGGCCTGTTCGAATCTGGTGCAGTGGGGCAGGAAGGTGAGATTCACGATACCGGTGGGTCCGTTTCGCTGTTTGGCGATAATGAGTTGCGTGATGTTACTGGCCATGTAGTCGCTCTCGCCGCGGTGGTAGTAGTCTTCGCAGTGGAGCAGGGATACAACGTCCGCGTCCTGCTCTATCGAACCGGATTCCCTCAGGTCGCTCATTCTCGGTGTGTGCCCAGGCCGGTCGGCAGGTCCGCGGTTTAGCTGTGCGGCGACCACTACGGGTATGGAAAGCTCGCGTGCGAGAGCCTTCAGACCGCGAGACATCTCGGCGACCTGTGTCTGGCGGTTGTCCGCGCGTCCGTGATATGACATCAACTGGAGATAGTCCACCAGGACGCACTTGATATCGTAGGCGGTTTTGAGTCGCCTGGCCTTGGCTCGCAATTGCAGGACAGTCAGTTCGGGCGAGTCGTCAATGTATATGGGCGCCTTTTCGAGATCGCCGGCGGCCATCTGGAGTTTGGTCCAGTCCTCTGGTTGTATGGTTCCGCGGCGCATCAGGCGCAGATCGTAGTGGGCGTAGGATGCCAGCAGCCTCTGGGCAAGCTGCTCTTTGGACATTTCCAGAGAGAAAAGCGCCACGGGGATCTTTTCGACGACGCCCATGTGCTCGGTGATGTTCAGGAGCAGGGAAGTCTTGCCCATCGACGGTCGGGCGGCGAGGATTACCATCTCGCCCGCCTGGAGCCCGCTGGTCATCTCATCCAACCGGTGGTATCCGGTGGGCAGTCCGGTGATCAGTTCCCCCTCGCGTTCCTGCAGGACCTCGAAGGTATGATTGAGCAGTTCCTTGAGGTTGGCGACCTGCTGTCCGACCTGGTCCGACGCGATCTGGAAGACGCTGTTTTCGGCGCGGTCTATGATGGATGGCGCATCGTCGCGGGAGTCGTAAGCGTCGCTGACGATTTGCGTTCCAGCCGCTATCAACTGCCTCAGGAGCGCCTTGTTGCGGACGATTGAGGCGTAGTATTCGGCGCTTGCGGCATTCGGTACTCCGGTGACGAGGTCGGCAAGGTACTCGACCCCACCGACCTGTTCGAGCTGCTTTCGCAGGATAAGCTCTTCCTTGATGGTGACGAGGTCTATCGGCGTCTGGGCGTCCTTCATCTCGATGAGGACCTGGAAGATCAACTGGTGGGCGGGGCGGTAGAAGTGTGCTTTGCTGATGATCTGGATGACAATATCGATGCAGTTGGAGTCCAGGATCATCGAACCGAGTACGCACGCCTCAGCCGGTATTGATTGAGGCGGGACCCGCTGAGGGGGTCCATCGATTGCAGAATTGACAGGAACTTCTGTCATCATCGACCCTTCCATGCGGCCATTGCCCGCAAGGCCGCGGCGCTGGACTCGGGCGGTCCTGTGAGCTTACGCCTCTGGAACTCTACTCGATATCTTCAGTGGTCTGGTTGTTGTCAGGAGTGTCCTTGTCGTCGCCGGCGAGGTCATCTTCTCCCAACTGGTCGTCGCCCGCATCGCCAGAGTCGTATTCGGCGGGTTCCGGTGCCCTTGCCTTGTCGGAATCATGGGACGGCAGGACCCACACGTGGATGGTGGAGGCAATATCCGGGGAGAACCGTATCTGGACATCGTACTTGTCAAGCTGCCTGATCGGGTGATCGAGTTCGATGTACTTGGCGTCGATAAAGATGTTCTCGCTGGCGAGAGCGGCTTCAATCTGTGCCGGTCCGATCGAACCGTACAGGTGCCCTTCTTCGTTGGCGCGTGCGGAAATCGTGATTTCCTTGCCCTTGACGACGGCGGCTTTGGCTTCGAGTTCCTCACGCATCTTGGCGAGTTCCTCGAGGTGTCGCTGCCTTTCGGCCTCGACAATCTTCAGGTTCGCCTTGGTCGGGGCAATGGCGATTCCCTGGGGCAGGAGGTAGTTACGCGCGTATCCGGGCTTGACGTTGACAAGGTCGCCGATCTGCCCAAGTTTTCTTACATTCTGTCGAAGCAGCACTTGCATGTCTGAACCTCGTGTCTGGTATTCAGTAGTTCGTGGTTGTCTGTTTGCTGATTGAGTAGTTATCGGTCTCTTTTGCGGGCGGTTGGCGGAGACCAAATCGCCCGGAACTCAAGGACCCTCATACCGCCGGTAGTGGAACTCTCCGCGGTCGAATCGGCGGGCGTCAGGGTTCAGTCGTCGTAGGGCAGGAGCCCGAGGAACCTGGCGCGCTTTACCGCACGCTTTGTCGACCTCTGGTGCTTTGCGCAGTTTCCGCTCCGCTTCCTGGAGAACATCTTGCCCTGGTTGGTCGTGAGTTTAGCCAGGGTTCCAATATCTTTGTAGTCCACTTCTCTGGTCTTGTCGCGACAGAAGCGGCATTTAGCTTGTTCGTGGAATCGTTGTTTCTTCTTCGAGCCGGCGCGCCCTGTTGGAAGCTTCCTTCTTCTAGCCATCGAATCTCTTACCTCGTGTTTGTCCTGGTTTCTGTACTGTTATCTGATCGCTGACCTCGCCGGGCAATGTGCTCGCGGGCCTCTGGACGCTGTCAGAACGGAATATCCTCACCACCACCGTCATCGGGCGGGGGGGCTGGTTCATCACCGAAATCGGGTGGCGGGGCTTGCTGCTGCGGGGCCTGCTGTGGCGCTGGGGCCTGTTGGGGCGCCGGGGCCTGCTGCTGCGGTGCGTACGAACCACCGCCTTGTCCACCCTGACCGCCCTGGGCGCTGCCAAGGAACTGGAAGTTCTCTACGGTGACGCTGAGTTTGCTGTGTTTTCGTCCCTCTTTCTCCCACGATGAAAAACGCAGGCGCCCCTCGACCAGAACCGGACGTCCTTTGCTGAGGTACTGGTTGATGGTCTCGGCCGTTCGACCGAATGCCCGGCAATCAACGTAGCATGTTTCTTCGCGCTTCTCGCCGTCCTGCCCACGCCATGTCCGATTGATCGCCATCCCGAAATCCACCACAGGCGTCTGCGTGGGCGTATAGCTCAACTGTGGGTCACGGGTCAGGTTGCCTGCCAGTATGACTTTGTTGTAGTTGGCCATGTTCGGTTCCTTGTGTTGCGGCTGGCGCGCCGCGGTGTCAATGTAAGATCAGATCAACCCTCAGGCCTCGTCGGAAGCCCTGGGCTCGGCATTGTCGGTGTCGACTTCGTCGGTTACGTCCTGGGGCTTGTCGTCAGGTTCAATAATCTCAGCCTCGACAGGCGCCTCTTCGTCCGGTGCATCAGCCTCGGTAGGAACTTCTTCTTCGACGAGCGGCGCTTCTTCGACGGCCGGAACATCGAGCGGAGCAGCCTCTTCGACAGGGGCCTGCTCTGGCGCCGGTGGTTCGGCGACAGCGGCCGCTTCGGCCGCCTCCGCCGCGGCAGCTTCGCTTGCGGCTGCCTGGCGGCGACTGGCTCCTGCAGGCGTCTCGGCGTTGATCTCCTCGTCGGTGATCCTGTCGCGGCGAAGGATCATCATGCGGAGGATGCCTTCATTCAGTTCGGAGTCGCGGTGGAGTTCGGAGAGATTCGCGGGGTCCATCTTGAAGTATGTCAGGATGTAGAGACCTCGCTTGAATCCCTTGATCTCGTAAGCCAGTCTCCGCTCTTCCCACGGATTTATCGAGAGGATTTCGGCGTCGGATCTCTCGAGGACCGTATTGACCGGTTGGCTTGCCGCATGGAAGTCCGAGCCCGATTGGACCAGGAACATGCCTTCGTAAGTTTTGCTGTTGCTCATATTCAGGTTCCGTTCTCGCTGTCTTGACCGGTTGGGTCTTGTTGGTCTGGAACGTCCGGGTCAGGCCCGGCGTTTCGGTTGTAAGTATCCATCGCGTATGCCGGTCCGTTGAAGACCCAATCTTCGACGGCCTGGGCGCCACGTTCGATGGCCTGGCGGACCGTGTCGACTTCGTCGTCGTCGAAACGCTGCAGGACATAATCCGCGGAGTCCATGAAGTCAGGTGCGGCGCCGATGCCTATCCTCAATCGCGGGATATTGTCGGCGCCCATCGACCTGATAATATCACTCAGGCCTTTGTGCCCGCCGGCAGAACCGCCAACGCGGATCCGCAGCTTGCCCGGAGGCAGGGCCAGATCGTCAAGGACGATCAGGATATCGCTGATCTCCGGCTTGTAGAAGCCCGCGATATCCCTGACGGCCTGCCCGGAGCAGTTCATGAACGTATGCGGTTGTAACAGCACCACGCGAGCGGTGCGTCCGTCGGCTGCGACTGGGCGTGCGTCATATACCAGTCCGCCGAATGCGTTTTTGGGTCCCGTTGCCGACCAGCGTCTGGCGGTCGCGCCGACAACTTCAAACCCTATGTTGTGTCGCGTTCGGGCATATCGCCTGCCCGGATTACCCAGGCCGACAACCAACCTGACCGAACTGTCGTCTTGCTCATGCACGGTAGCGGTCTTTGGGCGGAGCCTGCGGGCCCGGATGGATCAGTCCTTGTCCTCGTCGGTTTCTTCTTCGTCGGGTTTGGCGCCAATGACTTCGGGCCCTGCGATGCCTTCGCCTTCTTCCGGTTCTTCTTCTTCGATTTCCTCGGCTATGGTCACTACGTTGCAGACCAGCGCCTCGGGGTCGCCAAGCAGTTTTGAGCCTTCAGGCAACTCGATATCCGACAGGTGGAGAACGTCGTCTATCTTCAACGCATTGACCTGAACGCGGATTTCTTCGGGAATCTGGTCGACGCGGCATTGGATGTCCGCGGAGGCCATTACCTGCTGGAGCGATCCGCCTTCATCCACACCGACCGGTGTGCCCAGCAGCGTGATTTTCACGGCCACGGTCACCAGTTCGTCGAGGCTGACGCGCGTCAGGTCAACGTGCAGGACCTTCTGGCCCCACGTATCGTACTGAATGTCCTTGATCAGCACGTTCTGGGACTTGCCATCCAGTTCGATCTGCAAGAGTTTCTCACCGTGGATGAGTGCAACTTCCAGTTCGTGTTCCTGGAGCGTCAGCGAGACTGTTCCCTCGCCGTGCCCGTATAGAACGGCCGGTAAGAGGCCCGCTTTTCGCAGGGCGCGTGCTTTGTGAGTACCGCGGTCGGTGCGTTTGGTTGCCTTCAGTACTTCTGCCATCGTCATTCTCCAGGACCGGTAGATGTTTCCCAGCCGGTTAGCGGTCTATGTCCATGTGAAACAAGCTGCTGACTGACTCGTCATTGTGGATACGGTGTATTGCCTCGCCCATGAGCCTCGAAATCGACAGAACTCTACCCTTGGCGAGGTCCTGAAGCTTCTCGTCGCTTACGGGGATTGTGTCAGTTACGATCACTTCGTCAATGGGCGCGTCGCGGAGGCGCTGGATGGCGGGTCCGCAAAGCACCGCGTGCGTGGCGCCGACGAGAATTCGTTCGGCCCCGGATTCCTTGCAGAGCTTTGCGGCCTCGCAAATCGTGCCCGCGGTGGAGATCATGTCGTCGATCATCAGCACGGTGCGACCCTTGACGTCACCAATCACGTGACCGACCTCGACCTCGTGACCGCTGACGCGGTGTTTGTCGATGATCGCCAGCTCTCCGCACATCCTGGTGGCGTAGATGCGGGCCCGCTTGACATTGCCCACATCAGGGCTGACCAGCACGAGGTTCTCTATGTTCTCGTTGAGGAAGTGGTGGCTTAAGACGGGCTCGGCAAGCAGGTTATCGACCGGGATGTCGAAGAATCCCTGAATCTGTGCCGCATGCAGGTCCATCGTCAGGACGCGATCGGCCCCGGCGGTGGCCATCAGATTGGCCACCAGCTTGGCGGTGATCGGGGTGCGACCTTCATCCTTGCGGTCCTGCCGCGCGTATCCGAAGTAGGGGATTACCGCGGTGATCCGTTCAGCCGAGGCCCGCCGGGCGCAATCGATGAAAATCAGCAGTTCCATCATGCTTCGGTTGACCGGGCTGCAGGTCGACTGGATGATGAAGACGTCTTTTCCGCGAACGTCCTCTTCGAGCTTGATCATTAACTCCCCGTCGGGGAATGGTTCGATCCTGACATTACCCAACTCGATACCAAGATACTCGCTGATCTTCTCGGCCAGCGGTATGTTTGAGCGTCCGGCGAATAGTCTCAGATTAGGCATTGTATCTGATCTCCCGGGCACAAATCACAAAGATTTCGATGTCGGTTTGCACTGTCATGTTCGTTCTTGTCTACGTCTATAAAAAGCCACCAACCCGGCCAGGACTCGAACCTGGAACGGGAGTACCAAAAACTCCTGTGTTGCCTATTACACCACCGGGTTATAAATCGTCGCCACAGGCAACCATAAGGCGCACTGGGCAAGCCCGTAATCGGTGTCCGTGGCGCATAAAGCGATATTCGTATTCAGGATCGCGGCTGCGGCCCGTCCCCGGAACCTGAACTGGCGGCCGCGACCTTGGCCGGTCCACTCCCAGAGGCCAATAAACCGCTCACCGGGACGTTCCATCAGGACAGGAATTAACCCATCGAATCGGAGACTATACAGACCATCCGCCAGACTGTCAATGGAATTGCAGAAAAACTTGTCTCTGCCCCGAAACCCGCGGACCGGACCGTTTTTCGAATATTACAGGATGTCACAATTGGTTCACAGTTCTCAGGGACCTTTCTGGTCTGCGGGGGGAATAACGATATTGACGCGCCACCGGCGCTGCCGTAAGGGTCTGCGGTAAAAGGCGGTTAGGAGAAATCAAAACTATCGATACTGTTTTTTTGTCGATAGCGGTATGTCACAGGTCCGCGAACTGTGACACCTGTCCCATCGCTACGGGGCGGTTCGTTTTGTTGTTTGGTATTTGGCGAGAAGCGCCTTCATTTGTTTGCCGATTTCGGGTTTCTCGCTGTAGAGGTTCTTCGTTTGGCTGCGATCGGTCTCCAGATCGTAGAGTTGCGCAGGTGGGGCGCCGGTCTTTATTTTCCCGTTTTCAATGTCGCTGTTGACGTGATGGGTGAGTTTATGAGCGGCCGGTCCGCCGAGGGCGTGCTGACCGATCCTTCTTCCGGTGAATCCGCCGTTTCCGCGCGCGGTGATGTAAAGCCATTTGCCCCTGCGGAGGGTAATGTGATTCCTGCTCCTCGGGCAGATCACCAGGTGGTCGCGGATCGCCTCTTTTGGCGTTCCCGTCAGTGCGGGCAAGACGTTGAAGCTGTCGGGGCCTTCGCCGTCCTTCAGCTTGCGTCCGACGATCGCCGCGAAGGTCGCCAGCATATCCACGTTGCAGATCAGTTGGCTGGACGTCGTCCCGGGCGGTATTTTCCCCGGCCAGCGGGCGATGAACGGAACGCGGTGTCCGCCTTCCCACGCGTCGAACTTGAATCCCAGGAGGTCGCTGTTGAGGCGGTGTCCGGACTTCCATGCGGCCTGCCCGCCCTGGTTGAGCATTCCCCCGTTGTCGCTGGTGAAGATCACCAGCGTGTTGTCTGCGGCCTTGATCTCGTCGAGGGCGGCGAGCACCTGGGCGACGATCCAGTCGAGTTCGTGGATGAAATCGCCGTAGCGGCCGCACTGGCTGGTGCCTTTGAACCGCGGCGCGGGCGTGAACGGGTGATGAATATTGGTTGTCGCGAGATAGAGGAAGAAGGGTTTGTCTTTCTGTGTTTTGATCCACTTGACGGCCTTGCCGGTGAGGGTCGCGCCGACCTTTTCATCCTCGTAAAGCGCGTGGGCCGCCTTCCCGCCGCCGATCCAGTCGAGCCCCATTTTCTCGGGGTAAGCTTTGGTGGAGGCCTTGGCGCGGTAGACCATCGGGTCTTCGCCCGCCAGGCCGACTACGCTGTGATTCTCCACGTAGACGAAAGGGGGGTGGCTGTTGACTACGGGCACGCCGAAGTAGTAGTCGAATCCCAGTTCGAGCGGGCCCGGCTTGAGGGGTTTGTTCCAGTCGACCGGATTCTTATCGCCAAAGCCCAGATGCCACTTTCCGATACACGCCGTCGAATACCCCGCCTCTTTCATCAGCTTGCCCAGGGTGAATTGCTCGGTATCGATCACCAGCGGGCTTCTGAGCATGACGGGGCCCCACATATCCTTGTTCCGGAACGGATACCGCCCGGTCAGCAGCGCGTATCGCGACGGCGTGCAGACAGCCGACGCCGAATGGGCATCAGTAAACATCCGTCCCTGTTTCGCCAACCGGTCGATATTAGGCGTCTTGACTTTGGTAGCCCCATAGCAGCCGAGGTCCCCGAATCCCAGGTCGTCAGCATTGATCAGGACGATATTAGGTTTTCGCGCTGGCTTGCTGTCGGCGGAAAAACACCTTCCCGCCAGCGCCAACCCCACACCCGCACCGACCGTTCTAAGAAACTGACGACGCTTCATCATGCTGGCCTCTTTAATCCTGTTGCCTGACGTTGTGAATAAGGGTTTTCTCGCTAGAGCCCACTGGCCTCAATTCCTTTGTTCGATTGTCTTTGTGCCCGTTACTTTCAGGTATATCTTGCTTGAATCTCCATCCTGGCGGATATTGAAGCGGTTGATTCTGGGCGCCGTCTTCAATCGCGGCTTCACCACAGGTTCGGGTTTCGCCCATCTTGTTTTGGGAGTCGGGTCGGGCATTTGGCGAATCTCTTCTTCGCCCAGGTACGGGCCATTGGCGTCGACCCATGCGATCAGGCGCCGAAGGCTTTTCGGATCCATTTTGGCCTTGATGTGTTTCTCATTCATGGCCCTGCTGATTAACAAACTCGCAGACGACATGTGGGTCATCGGCTTGAGAGTCGCCAGCGCCGCGGGGGATCTCTCCCGGTAACCCTCCACAATCAGGCAGCCGGAAATCGAAACCGGCAGGCCGTGCTCGTTGATCAGCTTGCTGTTTACGGGGCTATACCAGTTGTTACCGCCGCCAACGAGGGTAATATACGGTTCTTTGAACTGCGGAGGAAGCTTTGGATATACCGGGTCTTTCAGGTTGGAGTCTCGCAGGGTCAAGTCCAGTTTCTTGCGGGCCTTTCCGTCGCCCTGGTGGCACTTGCCGCAGTACTTGTCGAGCACCGGCTGGACGAAACGTTCGTATCCAATGCTGACCTCGGCGCCCCACGGGGGAGGCGTCAGGTCGCGGGCTCCGCGGCGCATGGCAAGCCCGACATTTCCCCGAGCGGCCTTGGCGGGAGTGGAACTGCGGCCTTCGTGGCATCCGACGCACCCGCGAATCTCTCCGGGCATAACGCCCGTAAAGGATCGCATGGTCTGTATGCAGCGGTAGTCTTTATCCAACAGTTGAAAATGGAGAGCTGCTCCGGGGGGCGCCTTGAAGCAGACCGAACCGTCGGACTCCACCGGCGTCGTTCCGAGAATTCGTTTTACGCCGTCGGCCTGGGTCACGGAAATTGAGGGCCCGGAATGCTGATATGTCTTCTTCCAGGGCGTATACGTTTTCGAATCAATCTGAAGCACCCTGAGGTATTTGACCTTGTCTTTGGGGAGCAGCGGGGCGCCTTCAAATACATTTGCACTGTAGAGAATCCCTTCTTTCAGCGGCGGCTGGTTCGGTCCTATCTTCGGCCATTGGACCTGATCCGGAATTACCGGAGGTTTGCGGCGCGGTTTGAGCGGCATGGCGTGCCAGACATTATGCTGACCGGTGTAGATCAACTCGCGGTTGCCGGACAAATCCATCAGGTACAGGCTGAACTTCCTTGTCTTTGGCTGCAAAATCGAGACCAGGAAATCTTCCCGGCTGATGGGATAGGGCGTCTTGTACGCTTCGTAGCGTCCGGGGCGATAGGTTTTTGTCTCGGGGGTTTCCTTCGGACCGTTGCCGACTTCCGGCCACTTTATTTCCGTGGTCACCTTGGTCAGGCCGTTGGGATAGTTCATGCCCTCAGAAGGGTCAATGATCCCGATCGAACCTTGAAACCACATATGATGCCCCACGCCGGTGAACATTATTCTCTTGCTTCCGGGAATGGGGCGAGGTTCGGCGAGAATATCGGGCCAGACGCTCTGGTTGCCCCAGAAGGCCGCCACGCCCGTACCGTCGGGGTTCATGGTCCAGAGCGACTGCAGGCGCTTCTGCTCCTTGTCGGTGTATTCCCATCGCGTATATATGACCCGCCCGTCGGGCAGCAGCACGGGCAAATAATCAGGTTCGCTGTTTCTGGAAATCACGTAGATGTTCTTCCCGTCAGCATCGCACCGGGCGAGCACCGGAGAATGGTGGGTCGGGCCGCAACGGACGTACGTGTGGGCCCGCGTCGTGTTGAACAGCAGTTTTCCGCCGGGAAGATAGATGGGATCCAGATCGTCGTAATCCCCGAACGTAAGCTGCTTGAAACCCGTACCATCCGTATTGACTTCGTACAGGTGAAACGATTTCTCGTCGTAAGGCATCAGGCAGAACACTATCTTTTTGGCGTCAAACGAAAGGTCAGGCCGCCAGAGGAAGCCCGCCTTTTCGTCCGGGACCAACGATCGCACCGGGCTGTCCGGGTCCAACCCATCCAGCACCAACAGCCTTCCCTTGCCCCGCGACCTGTAACCGTGACGATGCGCCGATTCATGCCGGTGACTCGGATAAGGGTTGTCCACCAGTAGGATTCGCGAGAAATCAACGGCCGGGTTCTTGAAGGTTATGGCGCGTTTCAATCGTCGCACCGCCAGGTACAGCTCACCGGCCGTTAGTCCCTTCGCATCACTTCTGAGCTTCTTTTCCAAATCTCCCAGTTGC
This sequence comes from Phycisphaerae bacterium, assembly GCA_016782885.1. Classification (GTDB taxonomy): domain Bacteria; phylum Planctomycetota; class Phycisphaerae; order SM23-33; family SM23-33; genus BS750m-G57. The sequence goes on from JADHXQ010000053.1 coordinate 29,408, forward strand.
TTCAACTCCGAGCTTAAATTGACCTTTTCAGAGGCCTTCCCTAACCGCTCAGCCAACTGCCGCGTCCAGGTTATCTCCTCTTGCACACGCCTGGCCGTCGGATCACCTCCCGCCTGAAACAGCCAATCCTTTTCCAGCGGGGAGGATTTTTCAAGCATTTGCGTGCGTTTTTTCTTCTCTTTCAGAAATGCTTCAGCCGCCCGTTTTGCGTTTGCGATTCGCTTTTTGACTGCGGTATGGGCTTGAGCCTTCGTGCTGAAGACCTGCAAATTGTCAATCGCGCCGTAGAAGCGGACACCCGAAGTGTAAACCGGTGAAATTCGGAATCTCAGCGGCCCGCTGCCATCGCCTTCATAGGAGAAGGTGTGGTTCGTAAACAACGTTTTTCTTTCCCACTTACCGGGCTTGACCTGGTGTTTCTTCAAAACCGTCGCGTCGGGGCGCAGCAGTTCCACCGCGATCTGATCGTTTGCGGCAGTCGTCTGGGACAGGGCCTGGTAGACCGCCGGGCCGACGTCGAAAGCGACCGTGTAAGTGTGCCCCTTGTCGTTGGCCGCGAACCCCTTTTTCTGGGTGAACACGTTCTGGTTTGCCTTGTTGGCCACCACCATGAGCGCCCAGTCGCCTGCAGAGTGCTCCACGAAGTGCGCTGGCATTCCGGCGCCCAGCCTCGTCCATCCCGGCATCGCGTCGTATCCATGTTTAACCGGCAAGCCGCTCTGCGCCTGGCGGTGGCGTCCCTTTACCGATATCTCAGCGTTGAAGTTTTCGGTGAACAATGGGGCTGCAAGTGCCGCAGTTGAAAAGAGCGATACGAGCAGCAGCAGGCATGCCGGCATTCTTCGAATCATCTCGCCATCCATTCACTTCTTTTTGTACGCGGGATCGGGTGCGGGGATCTTAGCGCCGTGTTCTTTCAGCATCGCATCCAACCTGGCCTTCATCTTACCAGCTTTTTCAGGCATACGCTTGGCCAGATTGTTCTTTTCTCCGATGTCGCTTTTCAGGTTGTAGAGTTCACGGCGGGCCTTTTCGCGCAACCCAAAACAGATCCGCATACGCAATTCAGGCGGAATTTAAGTACCTATTCGCCGCTACCGTAGGCGGTCTGAACGGTCTGCTCCATCCGGGTGATCTCGTCGTCGGTCAGGGCGGCGAAACGGCTGGACCGCTTGCGGGCGGACAACTGGCCGTGGTTCTGGAGGCAGAAGCGGATGAACAGGTCGATCCGCCGGTCCGGCATGTCGACGATCTCCTGGATTGCGGCCTTGGTGCGGTCGTAATTGGCCAGGAAGTTGAGTTCCTCAACCAGCTCGGTCTCGATGGTCTTCTCGATGAAAGCGAACAGGGCCTCGGCCTGGGGGGTCATGTCGATGAACCGATACCACCGGGCCGTGTCGTTCAGTACGGTCATGCGGCCTTCATCGTCCAGCTCGTATTCCACCAGAGGCATGAGCGGTTTGGAGAACGCTTCCAGCGAGGCGTCGTATTGGCCGGGGTTCTTGAGCATGGCCGCCGAGACGGGGAACATGAGCCCTTCGGGCGTGAATCCGCGGCTGGCGAGGATGTTGTGGATCAGGAACCGATGGATTCGCCCGTTGCCATCCTCGAACGGGTGCAGAAACACGAACCCGTAGGCGACGGCGGCGGCGTTTAGTACGGGATGGATGCCACCACCGCCGATCCGGTTGTTAGCCTCGATCAGTCCAGCCATCAGGTCCGGCAGATCCTTGGGCTTGGGGCAAGCGTAGTGGACACGCTCGGCCTGCCAGTCCACAGTCTCGCCGACGTAGTTCTGGCTGGTGCGGTAGTCGGCGTCGGCGAAGCGGGGATCGACGATGCGATTCTGAAGATCGATCAGCCGGGCCTTGTCGCAGAAGTCATCCTTCCGGGCCAATTCCAACAGGACAATGAATCGTTCGGTGCGGTTGGCGCTGGGCTTGATGTGTTCGATCTCGAAGGACGACTTGGTTTCCCTGGTGTACAGGTAGCTCAACGCCCGTCTGAGCAGTTCGGGCGGATACTCGGATAGGACCTGCCTGCATCGTTCGCGCAGGCCTGCGTTCAGGTATCGCTGGATCGTTTCGGTTCGGCGGATGATCGGGCAGAATCGGGCATCACCGAGTAGATTGTCGTTGATGCGTTGGCGGCGGACCTGTCTTGCCGGGCTGGTGGTGATGTAGGCGTCTGGTTCCAGCAGATCGACGTAGTTTCCCTGCTTCACGTCGTCCAGGGGCAAGCGATCGCCGGTGAGCCATTCATACAGATACCAAACGCGGCGGGCGTACTTACCGGTCGGTTTTGATGTAACGTATGCCGTGATCTCGGTGGTGTCGGCAGCTCGGAAGATGCCGGCCAAAATCGCCAAATTCACGCCATCGTACTTGAGGGCGAACTCCAGGTGCCCCCCCAAATCGTCGCCCGGCCAGTATCTCGACGGGTAGGTCTCTCGCACCATGCCATCAGCCATTTCAACCCTGGGCGTATTGCCCGAAGCGATCAGGGACTCGTGCCAGTTCGGGGGAACGGTAATACCAAGCCTGGCGACAAGCGCAGCATATCCCGCGGGTCGCAAGTTTGAGGCGTGCAAATTCGTGCCTGCCATGGGAATCTCCTGTAAAACGCTTACCGGCCATGATTATTGATTATATATCGACAAAGTGCAAGTAAACCGTTTAAAAAAACATCCAAGGCATTCCTTCCGCCTCGTCGCGAGAAAAACAATTACGGTCTGTGGTAAACGATTACCAAAGGGCTGTCATCAGGAAATACGCGTACAGGTTTAGTACTCCACTGGAATTCCGGAATTACGTTGGCGGGGATTACTACCTGTAGTCACGTTGCCAAGGGCGCCGCTACTGGTGCCTGGAGCCGAAGGCGACCACCGACCCGTCCTTGCAACACACCAGCAGCTTGCCGTATGCCGCCGCCATCCCGTCCCATCTCCATATTACGGCAGCGCCGGCGCTGAATCCGGTGGCATCGGGCTTGGCGACGGAGAATGTATCTTTCCGGGAAATAATCCTTTCACCTTGATACTCAGTTGGGCGCAGAATAACATCGTACATGATGAACCATAATAAATAACCCCTGGCAACCACAAAGGAGACTCTCATGAGTACACGCCGCAATTTTCTGAAAGGTATGGGTGCAGTTGGCGGACTTGGACTTATTAATCCGCTGCTCGTCGCGGCGAAGGCCCCCGCGAGGCCCGCAAAGGCCAAATACATGGGCGATTTCGCCGCGCCGAAACTGCCCACAGTAAAATGCGCGTTCATCGGCGTCGGCGCCCGCGGAAGCGGACACTGCGGTGATATCTCAAAGATTCCCGGCGTGAAAGTTGTGGGAGTCTGCGATCTCTACCAGGACCGGGCCGAACGTTCCGTCAAGATGGCCAAGGCCAAAGGACACACCGGCGCCAAGGCGTATTTCGGCGGGCCCAAAGAGTATCTCAAGATGCTCAAGGAAACAAAGCCCGACGCGGTGTTCATCGCCACCAACTGGAACTCTCACGCCGAGAACTGCATCGAGTCCATGAAAGCCGGCGCCCACGCCTTCAGCGAAGTTCCCATCGCGGTAACCATAGAAGAGATGTGGAAACTCGTCGACACCTCCGAAGCCACCGGAAAACACTGCATGATGATGGAGAACGTCAACTACGGTGCCACGGAACTCCTCTTCCTGAACATGTGCAGGAAAGGCCTGCTCGGCCAGTTGCTTCACGGAGAAGCGGCGTACATTCACTCCCTGCGCGGACAAATGAACCAGGTCGAGCGCGGTACGGGAAGCTGGCGAACGTATCATTACGCCAGACGCAACGGTAATCTCTATCCCACGCACGGACTCGGACCGGTCGCTCAGTACATGAACCTCGCCCGCGGCGAGGACACGTTCGCCTCCATCGTATCCTACTCGACACCCGCACTGGGGCGCCAGCTCTACGCCAAGAAGAAGTATCCGGCAGACCACAAGTGGAACAAGCTCGAATTCAAGGGCGGCGATCTGAACACCTCGATCATCAAGACCCGTCTCGGCCGGACAATCATGGTACAGTGGGACGAAACCACGCCGCGCCCCTACAGTCGCCACAACCTGATAGTGGGAACCAAGGGCGCACTTGCCGGTTTCCCCGACAGGATCGCGGTCGAAGGGCTCGGAAACGCCCATCAGTGGGCACAGGGCAAGGACTTCAACGATAAGACGAAAGAGTTCGCCCACCCGCTCATAAAAAGGCTCAAGGAGAAGGTCGACAAACTCGGCCTCAAAGGGCACGGCGGAATGGATGGAATGATGAGAATGCGGATCATCGAGTGTCTCCAGGAAGGGCTTCCGCTCGATCAGAACCTCTACGAGGGATGCTTCTGGTCGGCGGTGGGGCCTCTGAGCGAAAAGTCAGTCGCCGCCGGCGGCGCTCCGCAGGCTTTCCCCGATTTCACGCGCGGCGAATGGAAAAACACCAAGCCCCTGTCAGTGGATATCTGACGGAAAGACCCGCGGAAAAACGCCAGTAGTTTTGTCGTAATTTGGAGTGCGGCGGCTCGACGCCGCTTTGGCTTGTCGCGGAGCGACGGTTCCGCCGTTGGACATTTGCCATTTGCCGTTCCGCCGCAGGGCCTACTGTCGCGCCACTTCCGGCACGAACGAATCGATCACCTT
>JADHXQ010000054.1 GCA_016782885.1 Phycisphaerae bacterium
ACGCCTGACGGCAGCAGGCTCTTGCCGTGTTTCAGCAGGGCGGCCGCGGCGCCGGAGTCCACGATGACCTTCCCGACCGGGCAGGCGGTGAGGCCTATCCATCGGCGTTTGGAAGACATTTTCCGCTCTGCCGGCACGAAGACCGTGCCAAGTTGCTCGCCTGCCAGCAGGCGCGTGAGCACTTTTGGGGTCCGGGCGTTTGCGATTACTGCCGCTTCACCGGCCCGGATCACCATGTCGGCGGCCTGGAGCTTGGTTGCCATCCCGCCCGTGCCGAACTTGCTTGCGCTCCCGCTGACCAGCGCCCTGGTATCATCATCGATCCGGGTGATGACGTCGACGACATCGGCGCCGCTGAGCACGCCGTCCACCACGGTCAGCAGGACCAGCAGTTCGGCGGCGAGCATGTTGGTTACGATGGCGGCCAGCACGTCGTTCTCACCGTAGCGGAGTTCCTCGATTGCGACGGTGTCGTTTTCATTGATGATCGCCAGCGCCCCGTATTCCTCCAGCGCCGCCAGCGTGTTGCGGATGTTGAGGTATCGCTGGTGGTCCTCGAAGTCGTTGCGTGTGACGAGCACCTGCGCCACTCGCACGCCATATCGCGCGAAGATGTCGTGGAAGGTCCGCATGAGCTGCCCCTGCCCGACGGCCGCGGCGGCCTGGAGGTGCGGAGTGGTCTTGGGGCGATCGTCGAGGTCCAGTTCGCCGACGCCGGCCCCGATGGCGCCGCTGGCGACCATGGTGACGGTGACGCCCGAAGCCATCACGCGGGCGATCTGTTTCGCCAATGCCGCAATGGCCCGGCGGTCCGGGCGCCCGGTGGGTTGGCAGATGGCGTTGGTGCCCACCTTAACCACGATTCGCCTAGCGTTGGCCAGTACGTTTTGTCTAACGGCTGTTCCGGGCATTTTCGTTATTGGTTCTCCGTCTGCGATTAGCCCTGGTCGCGGATCACGTCGGTGGCGATCGCGCCGGGGGCCGTCGCGGGGACTCGGGCGAGCACCTCGCAGATCATTTCGACGTTGCGGCGGGTGGCGCCCTGGCAGCCAAGCACGTGCTGCTGGGCGTCTCTTCCCGCTCGATCCGCCGCGGCGGGGTAGGTCAGCCACTGATCCAGTCTATCGGCCAATTCGTCGGATGAAGCCACTCTAGCGCATCCGTTTTCGGCAAGGTCGTCGGCCTGTGGGAAGTTAAATGTATGTGGTCCGAATGCCGTCGGCTTGCCCAGCGCGGCGGCTTCTATCATGTCCGAACCGCCCATGGGCACCAGCGATCTGCCCACGAACACGCAGGATGCCAGGGCGTAGAACTTTCGCAATTCGCCCATCGTATCACCGAGGATTATTGCGTCTTTCGGCCCGCCGCCGGTCGAACCGTCGCCCTGGGCGCTGCGGCGGATGAGGGGCAATCCGCTGCCGGCGATCAGTTTCGCCACTTCGCCGAATCGTTCGGGCTTGCGGGGCACGATGGCGAGTCTGGCCGACGGATGCTTCCCGCCGGTTTGCAGTCTGGCGAAGACATCCAGGAGCATCTTCTCCTCGCCGGGCCCGGTTCCGCCGGCTACGATCAGCCTGTCGCCGTCGTCGATTCCCAAAGCACGAGCCAGTTCGTTCTGGCCGGGCAGATTGTCGGCGACCTCGACGGTGTCGAACTTCATCATGCCCGTGACGCGAACCTTGTCGCTTTGCGTGCCGAGTTTCCGGAAGCACTCGGCGTATGCCTCGGTCTGCACCCCGATAGCCGTCAGGCGGTTGAACAACCGCGCGGCCAGCGGACCGAGCTTTTTGTAGCCCGGGTATCCCTTGTCGGGACTCATCCGCCCGTTGACGACGACCACCGGTATTTTTCGGCGGTTGCACGCGGAAAGGAAGTTCGGCCAGACGTCGCCCTCCATCAACACCACAAGGTCCGGACGCGCGCGGTTAATCGCCCGCCGGACGACCAGCGAGAAATCCAGAGGCCAGCGGAATACCGTATGTGCCGGCGCAAAGAGCCTCCTGGCGGCGCCCATACCGGTATCGGTGCTCGTGGAGATCACCAGTCGGTAGTCGGGCAGTTGGCTGTGAAGCTCCCTCACCACCGAAGCGAGTCCGTTGATCTCGCCAAGCGAGACACCGTGCAACCAGATCACCGGTTGCAATCCGTAACGGACAGGCGAAGCGCCGAAGCGTTCGGCGATACCGTCGCGATACCGCCCGTGTCGGATCATCCTGTACAACCACCACGGACTAAGCACCAGCAGCGCCGCGGCGTAGATTACGTCCAGAAGTATACCCATGCCCTCAAGTATGCGTAGGCGGAGGCAAGGTGTCAATGCGCGGGCGTGATTACTTGGATAGAGGCGAACAGCCAACACGGCGACGGATCAAAACTCGCCAGGACAGCAACGGGATCAGGCTTGTTACATCGTCGTTGATTCGACTCTCCGGTGGATACCGCGGGCTTGTGCTCTATGGTATCCCATTTTGCGGCTGGATCAGTTCACTGAGCAAGGGCTGCAACCATCCACCATCGGGCTGCGATCCGCTGCGTGACGCCAAGAATCGCTGCATCGCGAATAACTTGGCTACTATAAGCTGTTGACCAATGTAGCCCCGTGGCCTACCATAGGATGGGTTTTCAGAGACGGTACAGGTTCTTACACAGTTTGGTGGAGATGTTGCCATGGGATTACTGCGCGCACTGTTCATGCGGGGCAAGCCGCAACGCGGCATTGTTGACCGTCTCAAGTACGACGGGCCTGCGGATGTCTTTGCCTGGAAGTACCCCCACGAAGACATCAAACTCGGGGCGCAACTCGTCGTAAATGAAAGCCAAAAGGCCCTGTTGGTGCGAGAAGGACGCCACTTGGCCATGATGGGGCCTGGGCGACACACCCTTTCGACCGCGAATCTCCCGATTCTAGGCAAGCTGGTCAATGCTCCCTTTGGGGGCGTGACACCGTTCACTGCCGAGGTGTGGTTCTTCAATATGGCTGTGGACCTGGACGTCAAGTTCGGCACGCCTACCCCGATCCAACTCAAGGAGCCTCAATACCAGGTTATCGTTCCGATCCGCGCCCACGGCCAGATGGGCCTGCGGCTCGGCGACCCCCGCCAGTTCCTTCGCGAGCTTGTTGGAACAATGGCGCAGTATACGACGGACCAGATATACAACTCCTTCCGCGGGATGGTCGTCACCAAACTCAAGACTGTGATTGGCGAAACGATCATCAAGGAGAAAGTTTCGGTCTTAGACATCGCGGTCCTGCTGGACCCGCTTTCTCAGCGGTGCCGAGAGGCGATCCGCCCAGAGTTCGAGCGTTTCGGTCTTGACGTCGTCAACCTCTTCATTAGCGACGTGAGCTTCCCGGAGGATGACCCGATCGTGAAGCGGCTGAGGTCAACCGTCATGGACCGCGCCGACTTCGAAATCCTCGGAGACCAGCGTTACGGAACAAAACGCAGTTTTGACGTGATGGACAAAGCCGCCGACAACCCCTCCGGTGCGAGTGGGACGATCATGGGAGCCGGGCTTGGCCTGGGACTCGGGGCTGGCATCGGCGCACAGGCGGCCTCTGTTGGAGGCGCACTTAATCCGAATCCCCCGCAGACTCCCGCGACCCCGCCCCAGCAGCCTCCCGCGACCTCGCCACAGCAGGCTGCTGCGGGGAGCGAAGACGTAGTTGCACGCTTGGGGAAACTGAAGGAATTGCTGGATCAGGATCTCATCACACAACAGGATTTTGACGCCAGAAAGGCTGAGATCCTCGGAGAGATATGACAAGAGGTTATGGCATGGGTGAGAATCAGGTAGGCGTATCTTCCATATGGCGCACGATTATCCCGGCGTTCATCGCCGGCGTGGTGCTCGCCTTCTTTCTCATCGTAGGAGTGCCGGAGAACAAGGCGGAGCCATACGTCGGACTTGTAGTGGCCATCACAGCCGTCACCTTCTGCGCGGCCTTCTGGATATCGCGAGTTCTTCAGGGCGCAGTGCAACAGTTTGAAGGGGTATTTCGAACCATCGGGATCAGCCTGGTCTTGGGCATCGCGACAGTGAACCTGCTCGTCCTGCTCATTTACCGCATCTATTTGCACCGTTTCTCCTCTGAAGGCTGGATCATTGCCTTTCTGTTGCTCGGCAATGCGGTGGTGTTCCTGCTGATCCTTGGCTTGCCTTGGTATGCCCGGTTTGCCGGAGGGCTGAGCCGTGAAGATCGTCAGCAGAAGGCCGAGGTCATCCTGCTGACGGATCGCCTTGAGGAGGCCGAGTTGGCGTTCATGGGGGTGATGAACAGAAGTGGCGAGAGCATGACCGTTCACGATCGCCCCAAGATCACGATTCTGCGAGAGAAGGTACGGGGCATGTCGCCATTCGATCAGGCTAATACCGCTTCGGCTGATGTCGACGCGGAGTTGCTTGAATACGTCCGCCAGATCGAAAGCTCGGTGCAGGATGTAGCGGCCATCCCGCTGGATGACTTGAGCGAGTGGTCAGATCATGTCGCAGAGTTGTGCGACAAGGCAATGGCGTTAATCCGACGGCGAGAGAAGCTCTTGCTTGCCTGAGTCCATGAAAGGAAGTGTACACGTGCCACACATTACTATTGTCGTGACAGAAGATGTAATTACCCAGGTCGAAGCTGGGCAGGACCATCAGCGTCAATTGGCGGTTCGCGGGGCGTCCGACGACATTAGCAACTTGTTGGACACCGCGAGAAGAGAGAATCCAATACCGATTAGTATCTGCGAAACGATTACGCTGATCGCTGGGGACACCGATGCATTCTGGAGGGGCCACCAAGGCAATGACACGCAGATAGCAGACTTCGACGACTTGTTCGCGTTGCTGCGTCGGCGTCCCGGCGCATCCGTGACGTTCAGTTGGTAGACTCCGACCAGTAGCGGTAGTCAACTGTAACTGGGAGATGGACATGATTACTGTGACGTGTGAATGCGGCGCGAAGCTGCGGGTGAAAGACGAACTGGTCGGCAAGAAGGGCAAGTGCCCGAAATGCGCCCAGATCATCACGCTGGTGCAACAGGACCTCCAGATCGACGATGCGCCCGCAAAGCGGGCCTCGCCCCCGGCCAGCGGCGGAACCGACAAACGAACCTGTCCGGGCTGCGGCGCCCGAATCCCGGCATTGTCGTTCTCCTGCGAGTTCTGCGGGGCAACGTTGCGCGGGTCCGCTACGGCATCCTTGGCCAGCGATACGTCACCCGTGGGAAACTCACCGGAGGAATTGGTCAATCGCTTCGCTGAGGCCGTTGGAAATATGTCTGCTGGGATCGATGCTCATGAGAGCAAAGACGCGCAACGATGCCGCAGCATCTTGACGAAGCTCCGGATATTCGCCATGAAAGACGCTAACCTTCGCCCATTAATCGATAGGCTCCAACAGGATTTCGATCACGCTGTGGCAGAGGCAAAGGTCAGGACAAAGAAGGACAACAAGGCGTGGATCATTGTGGGGATCGTCCTAGCCCTCATCTTTGGTAGTTTATTTGGGTACGCCGAAATTATTGCTCCGATGCACGATGCCGGTATTCGACAGGATATTCAGCGACTTGTGGATGAGGGGCGATTCGGCGAGGCGCGAATCCGTGCCAGTGATCTGTGGTCCTCACCTCAAGACCGTGAGAAGGAGGTGAAGACGCTGATCGAATCCATTGACAAGGCTGAACGGGCTAAAAGACCTTGAGTAATGGGCCGAAAGAGCATGCGTCAACGTTGGAGTCCCGATGCTCTCGTTGCTGACAGATGAAGCACTGCATAGATTCATAGGAGATCAACGCATGAATTTGATCGAGATTGTAACACTGCTCAACACACACCACCAGCGAGCGACATATGGGGCGGTTGGTGATGTGGTGGGATTGCCTGCCCAAAGCGTAGGACAACAACTCGGCCCCAGAAATCACCTGAATTCATGGGTGGTCAACGCGAGAAGAGGCCTGCCCACCGGGTATGCACAAAACGAAATGCACCCGAACCTTCTTGACAACGCCCAAATATTGGCAAGTGGCGAAGATCTGCAGGCCTGGATCAATCAACACCAGAAGTAGAGATACCTGATATGTCAGACCATTCCGTCAAGTGTCCATCTTGCGGTCGGGAATACCACGTTCGAATGGATCAACTGGGCAAGACGGCCAAGTGCGGCTGCGGCGAGCGATTCGAGTTGATCGCATCTTTCTCGTCCGAGGACATCATTGAGGTCCAGGAGGTCCAAGAGCCAATCGCGACTTCCGCCCAAGAGGAGTCAGTGCCAGTGCTGCCCGTATGTGCGGCGCCTGAGGCGCCCTGGACCCCCGAAAGAGTCTCGTCGCGCCTTGTTGAGTTGGGCATTGGCGAGGCGGACGTACCCCAGCATTTCCCGCTGATTCTCGCGAATTACCTGAGGGCAGACCAGGCCCTGGTCGATTGCGCGTTTGGCTACTATGGGAGCGATATCGTCAAGTTCAAGTGGGAGCCCGGCTATGCGTCCTGTGCTGTAGCCGTGCAGGAGACGACCCTTCACATCGTTCAGCAAGGTAATATGCAGAAGTGGATTGGCAAGTTGTTGCCCAGCGGGGTCGGAGGCGCGCAGGGAACGGAGGTTCCATTGGAAGAAGGGCTCCGCGTGGCCCACGCAGGCTCCGTGCTTTCGATTCACGCGGAGTCGATCTACCGCGTGAACCTGCGCGATCAGGACATCGCTCGCCGCATTCTTGAAGCGATTCGAAAGCAGATAGGTATGCACGACAAGAATGTCTTGGCTTCTGAGCTTGAGAAACTCGTGGAAATGAAGATCAAGGGACTACTGACCGACCAGGAGTTCACCCAGGCAAAAAAGAAATTACTCGGGAGTTGATATGGCGTATGACCATCACGACAAGGCCGGAAACCAGGGCGACGTTGTGAAGCACGTTGCCCTGATTGCCGCCCTTGATACTATCGTCGCCGCGCAGCCAGGTAGAAAGTTCTCATATGCGGATGTCTTCGCCGGCCATCCCTGGCACCACCTGCTGACGGGAAACGAATGGAAATCAGGTATTGGGAAACTGCATCGCAACTCTGGGCTTAATGGGAATCCACACATAGGCCTGTGGTCGAAGTGGTATCTGGATGGCCGCCCTGACCTCCTGTATGGAATGTATCCGGGCTCGTCCGTAATTGCGTGGGATGTCTGTCGATATAGGAACATCCCGGTCCGTCTTTCGCTATGGGATATCTCCCCCGATGTGATTCGCGACCTTATGGTCGTCTTTGGCGATGGGAAACACAGCATACATGGCCGCCCCGCTGTCGCCGATGAGCAGGATCTGAGTGAGGCTGATTTCATCCTGATCGATCCGCCAGGACTTCAATCTCGCAACCAACCGGCCTATCCCGCCTGGGATGACCTTGTTAGGTTGGCTGATTCAGTCTCTGACCAGGCAGGCTTCCTCATTTGGCTTCCCGTCAATGCAAACACCAGCGGTGGAAAAGGCAACGTGCGGGAGTGCCAACATGCATCGGACTGCCGCGAGAATTCCGTGGGCCGAAACTGGCATGTCACTAAGGTGAGGTGGTCAATCGGCGGCAGGACCATCGGGTGCCAACTGGTTTACCGCCTCCCAGCGGATGCAGTTTCTGCTCTGCGGATAGCCGTTGACCATGTTACACACTGCGTAGGTTGGTGTGTCTCGCACTTCCCGGACAGCAACGGGCTCAGGCTTTAGGTATTAAGTTTACACTTTTGAGTTGACTGGTATCTGGAATTCGTGAAGCGTCTTCACCTGTCGGTTTTGTCGTCTCAAACAGGCAAAACCGTCGCGCACCAACTTCGCCCAAAAGGCCCACGGAACGAAGGAGACCGCGCAAGGCAAAGTTGGTGTGCGACAAGTGAAAGCGGTGATCCACCGGCGGGACCGCAGCGTAAATTACGTCCAGAAGTATACCCATGCCCTCAAGTATGCGTAGGCGGAGGCAAGGTGTCAATGCGCGGGCGTGATTACTTGGATAGAGGCGAACACTCAACACGGCGGCAGATCAACAGCCAACAGCCAACAAGAAACGCCCAACAACCAAGTGAACGACTACGGCAACGGCGACGACAAACGACCGTCGCTCCGCGACGTGTCAAAGCGGCGCCAGGTCGCCGCACTCCAAATTACGACAACGGCTTTGAAGGTTGTGCCGTTATGTCATTGCCGTGGTCGTTACTTGAAAATTGGGCGTTTCTTGTTGGCTGTTGGCTGTTGATCCGTCCCACCTACTTTGTTCCTTCGACCCCTTTTACGGTGTATTTCTCGATCGCGGCGGTCAGGTCGACGCCGTTTATGTTCGCCAGCGTGTTGAGCCATGCCAGGACGTCGGCGAATTCTTCTTCCTTGTTGGCCTGGTCGTCTCCGGAAAGAGCGGTCGCCAGTTCGCCGATCTCCTCGATGAACCACATGAAGGTCCCGGGCGTTCCTCGCTGGGTGTCGCGCTGCCCGTACTGATCGAGGATGAAGTTCTGAAACTCTCTGATGGTCACGTCGCGCGCGGCGGCGGGCTGGTCCTGGTGTAAATCTGTCATGTTCAACTGTCTTCCTTAATGCTCGTCATTGCCGCTTCGATCATCAGTTTGACCCTTCTCGCCTGACTGCTTGAGTCGATTGACAAGGCCTTGTCCGCCGCCTTCCCGGCCCGCTGGAGCTCTTCGATGCTGCGGTTGGCGCGCCCGGCAAGATATCGCATCATGGCCATTTTCGTCCAGGCGTCGGCTGACTCTTTATCCAACAGGCAGACGGAGTTGATGGCGGCGATGGCCTTGTCGTAGCGCCTGGCCGAACGGTGTATCGACGCGATTGCCTCGTAGGCGCTGGCCTCGTAAGGGTTGATCCGAACGATCTGTTTGAAGTACTGCAGCGCCTGGTCGCCATCTTCAGCCGCAAGGCAGATATCGGCGATCTGTCGCGCGTACTTGGGGTCTTTCATCGTGCGGCGGTGCAGTTCTATGAGGTTTGGCAGCGCTTTTTTGGGTTGGCCCATCTGGACGTACTTGTCCGCCAACTGCTCGTAGGGCCAGGGGTCCAGGGGCATGCGCTGCTTTAGCAGTTCCAGGGCGGCGATTGCCTTTGGCCAGTTGCGTTTGGCCAGGTGGCATTCGGCCAGCACGCGTGGCGAGGTTCGTGATTTGTGGTTGAGGCTCTCGAGCTTGTCGGCGGTCTTGATGGCCTCGTCGTGCTTCTTCTGACTGAGTTGGCAGTGAGCGAGGACCGCCAGTGCCTTGATCTGCCTGGGATCGAGTTTTAAGGCGGCCTGTGCGGCGGCTTGGGCTTTGGAGTTCTTTACGTTTCCGGGCATGGGGCTGTAGTACCATGCGACGGCCAGGTCAGCCTGTGCGGCGGCCTGGGCTTTTTTGTCTCCGGACTTCTTGGCTTTTGCTGCGGCGGCCTGGGCGGCCTGGAGATTCGGTAGTGGATCGCTGGGGTAGCCCCACTGGTCGATCTGCTTTTTCGCCCAGGCGGCGAAGTCCTTGTCGAACTGCTTTTCGGTGGTCTTGAGTATTTTGGAGAAGACCTCTTTCTGCGTCCACCCGTCGCGGAAGCCCTTGAGCATCGCCAGGATGGCGGAGTATTTCCTGGTCTCGATTACGTACTCCATGATCCACTCGGCCTGCGCGTAAGCCAGCGACCTGTCGGTTCGGCGTTTGGGTCTGATGAAGCCCCAGTCGAGTTCCTTTACGGGAAACAGCTTGCCCATCCGCGTGGCGCCCACGAGCAGCCTGACGGCGGTATAGTTGCGCCGGTCGGGCTGTTCCCAGACCGCGCAGGACTCGGTGAACCAGTGGGGGATGCGATTGTTCGTGCCCGAAAGGGTGACGGTGTGCGTGTATTCGTGCCTCAGCACCGTCGCCCAGTTAAACGTACCGAACCGGGGGGAGCGTTTCCTGCTGGGCGCGACCATCACGATGACAGTTCCCGTCGATGCGCCTATAGTGCCCACCCATCCCTTGCCCGCGAGGCGAACGGAGAAATCTTCGTGAACGGGGAAAAACTCGACTATAGTCTTTTTCGTTGGGCGGTGATCGAAATCGTCGCATATTTCCTCGTGGATCTCTTCCATGTACTCGGCGACGAGGTCCAGGAGCACGGCGTCGTGTTTTCCGTCGACCTTGATGATGAAGTGATCGGTTTCCTTGACGAGGAAACTCTCGAGTTTGTCGAGGATTTTGAGGTAGTTGACGACGTCGGCGCGAAAGTCGTCGAGTTCGTGGGCTTTCCGGAGCGTTTTTTGGGCCTTGTCTTCCTCGCCGGTCTGCATGTAGAGCAGTCCGAGGTTGGTCACCGGTTCGGCCAGTTCTGGCGCCAATTCGATCGCCTTGAGGTATTGCGTTTCGGCCTGTTTGAACTGCCTTCCGGCCGCCAGCCACTCCCCGATGGTGTTGGGCATGCCCGCATATCGGTCGTTGATCTTCGCCGCGGCGGCGATGTACGGTTTGGCGAGGTCTTCCTTCCACCTGCGAATCTGCACCGCCGCCCCCAGCGACAACGCTTCGAGATGGTTGGGATTGGTCTCGAGGACCTTCTTGATGAACGGTTCGACCAGGTCGAACTTGCGCCACTGCATCATGCAGACAGCCTTGAGCAGCAGCGCATCGGCATGGTTGGGATTGATCTTGAGGGCCAGGTCGGCCTGCTTGATGCACGTCTCGAACCGCCAACCGGCCAGGGCGCTCGCCCCCAGGCCGACCATCGCGTCGGCGCAGCGTGGATTGTGCTTCAGCGCCAGCTTGAATTCCGTGACCGCGGTCTTTGCACGGTGCTTTGACAGGGCGAACATACCGGCCGCTACGTGCGCGGGCCAGTATCCGGCGTCCACTTCTTCGTACGCGCGCCGGATATAGTTGTTGAAGATATTGTCGGCCTGCCCGGAGGCCTTCTGACCGGTCAGGATCACGTACCTGTCGAGGATCAGCCCGATGGCCACAAGCTGCTCGGCGCTGCGGCGATAGGCATTGTCGGCGACCACCACTGACATCGAATCGTATACTGTTTTGGCCTGGGCCTTCCGCCCCAGCGTTTCCAGCAGGCGACCGCGAATGAGTATCGCCGGCGCCCAGTTCCCGCGGAGATTGTGCGCCTTGGCTGCATGAACCAACGCCTCGGAGTACTCTCCGAGCTGCGCGAGGGTCTCGGCCAGGGCTGTCCGCCACTTGGGATCGGTGCCGGCAAGGTCGGATATGGCGGTGAGTGCTTCTTTGGCTTTCGAGTACTTTCCCTGCGAGCGCAGCGCCTTGGCCCGACCGATGGCTGCAGCAATGCGGGAATCCTTGGCGACTGCCGCCTTGGCGTAAAGGCGTTCAGCGCCGGCGTAATCTCCCTTCAGGAACAGCTTACCGGCCGCAACGAGCGGATCTTCCGACTTTTTGCCCGGTTTGGTCGTAGGCTGTGTCGCCGGGGCGGTGGTCGCCCGATCGGCAGGGCGGGCGTGCAGCCCTTGTGGCGCCGACACGATAAGCATCACCGCCAGAAGAACTTCCGATGCAATTGAGATGGTTCGACTCTTGCGCATCTGGTCCTCGTATTCGCTTTTGGATGCCCGTCTTCGCCTTGCGGCTTCGTCGCGGCAACTGATTACTAATTACTGGTTTTATCCGTGGTACGTAGTGACTTAGAC
Organism: Phycisphaerae bacterium; assembly: GCA_016782885.1. Lineage (GTDB taxonomy): Bacteria > Planctomycetota > Phycisphaerae > SM23-33 > SM23-33 > BS750m-G57. The sequence goes on from JADHXQ010000054.1 coordinate 11,617, forward strand.
GCAGGAAACCACTTAATGTTCCAGGCAACAACCGCCTGGTCGGGCCGCACCGACCCTTGGTCCACCAGACCATTATACATTCGGAGGCTATCTGGAGTAACGAGCAAATTATCCCTACGATTGCACAAAGCGCACAAAGCGGGCCGCCAGGTGAAGCTCCGGGCGGCCCGCGATGGTTCGGTGATCGGTATTACGCTTCGCTGATCGCCTCAACGGGGCACTCGTCAACGCAGCTTGCGCAGTCGATGCACAGGTCAGGATCTATCGTGTACTTGGGGTCCCCTTCCTTGATCGCTTCGGCGGGGCAGGAATCCACACACGAACCACATGCCGTACAGGCATCAGAAATCACGTAAGCCATACTTTACTCCTCTTTGTGCGTTTGTTTGCTTTTCCCCCGCCGGGCGGCGGGGATCTTCAGTGTCACACGCCATAGTATCGCCCAAGTGGGGGGAAATTCAAGATGCTTTTAGCAATTATCGCCGATAGGCTCGACAGGGTCCCGGCTCACTGTCAAAACTCGCGGGGAATGATTCGAGTTTTGCACCAAGCCGCACTATACGTTAGCATGGCTGCGCATGGCACGTAGAATCAAAGGCATCCTGTTCGATCTCGGTGACACGCTTATCGATTTCGCGCACGTCAGCATGACTGCGATGTTTCGCCAGGGCGCACGCCTCGGACATGCGTATCTCCAGGAACTCGGTAAGAGCGTTCCCGGATTTCGCAAGTTCCACTTTCGCCAATTGTGGGCGATTCGTTGGAATTGCATAAAAGCCCGCGTTACCGGAAGGGAGTTCAACTCGCTGGATGTGATGAGGCACTTTGCACGGAAATGGGGATACGAACTCAGCGAGGCTGAAAGTCTTGAACTCGCCTGGCGATTCTACAAACCACTGTGCCAGGCCGCCACCATCGTCCCCGGAGCAGCCGAGACTCTGGCGGTACTGGCGGCCAAGGGCTTGAAACTCGCTGTCGTAAGTAACACGTTTCTGCCCGGCAGCATTCTGGACCGCCATATCGAGATCGTCTCTCTGGGCGATCTGATCGGCACCCGCATCTATTCCAGCGAAGTGGGATACCGTAAACCAAAGGCGAAGATATTCCAACTCGCCCTGGAACAATCCGGATTGCAGGCCTGTGATGCTCTATTCGTCGGGGATTCACCCAGGGCGGATATATTCGGCGCACACCGTGCAGGAATGCTCACAGTGCTTAGAAATCTTCCCCGGCGCCGCAGGAAAACACATGTCGCGCCCGACCATCACATCGAGGACATGACAGAATTACTGCAGATAGTCGCTCAGTACGAAGGACCTCAAGGGGACTAACGCTGACGGCTGCACCCGGGCAAAAGCCCGACCGCAGGGAGCTGACCCTCTAAAGCGCCACCCATACTACCGTGATCATCGCAACTGCAATCGCTGCAAATACCAGTGCTTCTGTGATGCCTGCCACAACTGAAAAAACTCGTTCCATGTCAGTACTTCCAATACCCAGCCGGATTCCTTTCCGAGTATTATTCATCGGAAACACTCACCGAAATTCTTGAGACAATCACTCCGCCACGCTCAAAATGTCACAAATGGTTCACACCTTCCGCCCGCGTTCACTAACTGCGAACAGGCCATTCTCGCCGCACAACACGCCCGCATGATTAGCCTATCCGACAGCCGCATAAGCATTTACGATACACAATCCACCGCCGGTCCAACATGACCCAAAGCAGTCCCGCTCGGCCGCTGCGCCAAGCATGAGAACCTGCCGCCCAAAACGAGAATCGTAAATATCTTCTCTGTGTTTTACTATAACCACTTTTATAAAAGACGTTTACAGCAGCCCGGTCCGCCTCGGAGTTTTCTCAAATATTCATTTGACGCCATCTGATATGTCACAGGGCCTTAACGGCTTTCCCAGCAGGTGTTTGCCTCTGGGCACACGGTGCCAAATGCTTCGCTCCGCTTTGCTTCGTTTCGCATTGGGGTCATATCCCCGCGTTTCGGTTGAGCCTGGTCCCGATGCCTCTGGTTGAATCTCGTTCTTGACCGAGGTCCGATCGGGTGTCATATTGTCTCTGATCGGTCCAGGGATGGTCTCTGGGCCTCAACGAACGGGCGAAACGGGTCGAACGGATACGCCGGGAGATAAACATGGCTGGCGCATTTGATCGCTGACCCAGAGAGGATTTCACAATGTTGCGACTGCCCGCTGTACTGATGCTGCCGGTTCTGTTGATCGGCCTGCTTGTCGTATCGCCTCTGTATGGCGTGATCAATCCCAAACTGCAGCCGTCGCATCTGGCGGGGCGCTATCTGAACGTGTTGTCGTGCCGCGTGACGGCCGTTGACACGAATGCACTGACGGCCGCCCTGGAGGTGCAAGGCGTCAGTAAGGGGAAATTCGCCCCGAAGAAAATAACGATGAAGCTCGCTGACAAAGGCCTGGCCGAGGCGATCCTGTCTTTGCGGAAGGGGCAGGCCATCGTCGCCTATGCGGGCAAGAAACGCCAACGGCGAGAGAAGGACATTCTCTACTACATTGGCGGGGGCCTCTGGTACACCGCCACGATGACCGGCGCGCCGGGCAAGTGGACGATTCTCGCCAACGCCGACAAGGGCAAGGATCCTTCCAGCAGCGAGATCATGTTCGGCACGTTTAACGGTAATGTCGAGAGCCTGTGGGAGATGATGCGGGACACCGCGCGTCGCGCCGCGTACTATCCCGCGGTTCCGCTGACGCGGTTCTCGGCGAAGACCATCGCATCTCTCGACAAACCCATCGTCGGCGTAGCCGTGTACGATGTAAACGCTGACGGCAGGTGTGATCTGTTTGCCTGTTCGGCCGGGGGCAATCGCCTGTTCATTCAGGATGCCAGGGGGGCGTTCATCGATCGCACCGAAGCATTCGGCCTGAAAGCGACGTCCGGCGCGTCGTGCAGTTTCGCCGACGTGGATGCCGACGGCGACGCCGACATGCTGCTCGACGGCGTTCTCTATCGCCAGGCGAAGGGCAGGTTCACCAGGAGCAAGGACGTCCCCGCCGAGGGCAAACCCCTCAGCGCCGCCTTCGTCGAGTACAACGGCGACGGGTATCCGGACGTTGTGGTCTCGCGTAAGGACGAAGGGTTGTCGCTGTACGTGAATCCCGGAAATACCGGAGGCGCGTTCGCCGACAAAACTGAAACCGCCGGGCTGACTGACGGGAGCAACGGCGAGGGCATGACCGGGTACTTTGAAGCCTGCGACTGGGACTTCGACGGGCGGACCGACCTGATCTACGTCGCCGGGCCGGGCTATCTGCTCTGGCAGAACGCCGAGGGCGTATTTGAATCGTCGGAGATTTCCGGCAAGGAGAACGGATTCGACGGCGGGACTGCCGCCTTCGGGACTATTGTCCGCCCGGGACTGTCGAGTGTCTACCTCGTCGCCGGAGACCGCAAGAGCCTGATCTGCGAAGACGGCGGAAACCTGTCGGACGTTACGCGGGGGGGCAATGAAATACAGGATCCCGCCGCCGGTTTGCAGATGGCCCTGGCTGAAGACCTGAACGCCGACGGTACGGTGGACCTGTACGCCGCCAGCGGCATCAAGGGAATTTCATCGTTCTACGTCGCCAATCGCGGTTATGGATCGTTCATGCTGCCGGAGAAGTACAGCGCCGGAAAGGTGATCCCGCCCGGGGTGTACAACCAGGCCGCCCGGGGGCTCGCCGCCGGCGACGTTAACGGCGACGGGGCTCCGGACGTGCTGGTCGGAGGGCTCAACGGCAAGCTGTCGCTGCTGGTCAACGAGACATTGACCGACCGGCCCGCCAAGGCCGATGTCAGCATAACCAGCGATCTCCGCATGCAGATCCAGACGCGCATTGTGACCGTCAAGCCGGCTGGGGCAAAGGGCCTGGCGGGCTGCCGGCTGACGCTGATCGACGCCAGGGGAAAACCCGTGACGCACCGCTGGATCGGCACGAATATCGGCGTGGGCTGCTGCGGACCGGCCCAATTGACGTTGGCTGTACGCCAGTTGGGCAGTTACACGCTGCAACTGCGGATGGGCGACGGAAGCGTCCGCAAACAGGCGCTGGTGATCAACGAAAAGACGCCCAGGCACCAGGTGCTGACGGTCCGGTGATCGTCAGGACAAAAACGACGTTCGGAGATGAATGCCAAACGACGAATGTAAGGACCAGTAAATGAAAATTACCTGTTTTGTATCCGCGATGATGATAGGGCTCCTGACGGCCGGTGAGTTGCACGCCGTCGAAGAACCGGACGTGAAGGGACGGGCAAAAGGCGAACTGTTCTCACGGGAACATTGGCCTCAGGCCCGCACGCTGGTCTGGGCCAGGCCCGGTGAAGGCGGCGCGGCTCTGGAGGCGGGCAACTGGATCGAGTACGCCTCGGCGGAAGATTTTGCGGCCGGCAAGGGCGGCAAACCGGCAGCCAAAGGGCCCGACGCGAAAACAGATATCGTTCTGCCCGACGCGCCGGACGGCAAGGCCTACATTGTCGGATGCATGGTTCGCGCCAAGACGCGACGACGGAGCCGGAAATCCGGGGCCCTGACTTTATCTTGCCGGCACGTAACTATCGGCGCCGGCGCCGCGCTCGATGGCGGGATCGGCGTATCGAGGGGCAAACCCGTCACCAGCGATTATCCGGACGATGACACGCCCATGGACATTTATGGAAACGTGAGAGTCAAGGACGGCGGGTACATCTACGGGCCGTTGCGATTCGCCGGCGGCAAACACGCGCTGTTCTCGATTGGCAAGAGTCCCGAGCCGCTCGGGCGAAGTCTCTTGATACGCAAGTCCAATGGCGCCGGCGTCACCTTCCAGGCGCCGCGGTACGATCTGGTCGAAGGGGTGAGAGTCGAGTCGGGCCGATTGGTTCTGGCGAAGGGAACCGCCATTCGGACCAACGCCGCTTTGCAGGCGCGGATCGACTTGAAGAAACTCAGAAAACGCGGGTACGGGCGGGGCGAGCCATACGTCCGGGTTCGCGACCGCGCCGCCCTTGAAATGCAAGCCGGTTCGCGAATCGGCAGGGTCAATCCGCCCGACGACATCGTCGCCGACATGCTGATCGAGGGCCTGCTCCAGATCGGCCGCTCCGGCGAAAGCAACGAAGCCCCTGCCGTCATCGAACTGACCGTGTCCGCCGGCGACGGGAAGTTCCTCAACCAGATCGGCGGGCTTTACATCCGCCCGACGGCGGAGGTGCGCAACTTCGGCCGTCTTTCCATAACGGCGGGCAATCCCGACCCGAAAGCGTCAGACAAGGGCGTCTCGATCTTCCTGGAAAAGTCCGTGGACTTCGGAAGGGTGGGCATCGATTACCTCCGCGCCGGCGGGATCGCGGCGACAGACCCCGCCGCCGCGGCGAAAGCCCTGGCGGAAGCGACGTTCGGCAAGCATTGCGCCGCGTCCGGCGACGCACTCTACTCGAAGATCGAGCCAGTCGGTTTCAAAGGCGGTTCTGGTACGGTCGAGTTCGTCGATGGCGTGAGCACCGAATGCGAGATACTCTTCCCTCTGGGCGATCGGCTGATCGTGCGGTCCAGGGGCAATCGCATCGCCCAGTCGTTCGATCTCAAGAGCGTCCGCGCGGTCGAAATAGGCGGTAAGCGGACTGAATACAATCCCAGGCGGGCCCTGTCGGCCGCCGAACAGCAGCTCCGTAAGGTCAACGCCCTTTGGGCCGACGTACCGGGCAAAGGACAGATCGGCGCCTACGGCAAGCAGAAATGGCGAAAGGTCCCGCTGATGGTCTGGCGGCGTCCCGGGCAGGCCGGCTCGCGCTTCGTCGCGGCAAACTGGCTTGACGAGACCGGCAGACCGTACTTCGAACCGCCTGTCAGCGAAGAATCTGAAGGCCCCGAGGCGCCTGTCGCCGACATCCTTTTACCGGCGGCAGATGCCTTCTACCAGGTCGTCGGCGACCGGCCCCAGTGGCGCATCCGCCACATGACCATCGAGAATGGCGCCCAATTCTTCCTCACGTACACCATATGCGGCAACCTGTGGATGAAAGACGGCAGCGGAATGCGTGCGCCGTGGTTCGGCAAGTACAGCAACCCCGCGCCCGATCTGCACCGGTTTCTTCGTTTTGACGGGATGAGGCTCAGAAGCCCGCAAAGGGGAGAAACCACTCCGCAACGCGTCGATCCGGCGGACTGGCGCATCTCGCAATGGGGCTGCTACCAGACCGCCCCGGGCGGTTCGCTGGAGATCATCGGAAAGAACCATGTGAACGACCAGTTTCGCGTTATCGGAGAGGGCAAGCTGATCATCTCGGAGGGCGGGTACCTGTCCCCGGGCCTGCGAGCCTGCTTTGCGATCCAACCCGAGGCGACTGTCGTACTCCTCCAGGATGCGCGGATCAGCGTTGAGACGACCGCCAAACAACAGGGCAAGGCGTCGGTCTGGGTGGGCGGTACGCTGATGATCGGCACGCCGGAAAGGCCCATAACGCGGGACATGCTCTTTCCCGTTGTCGGGATCGAAGAACAATATATCAGCCGCCGGCCCGCCGGGGGCCTGCGGACCCCCGGCGTCTCGTTCCTGTTGAGCGAGGGCGGGCGGCTCGTCATGCACACCGTAGACCCGACCAGAGCCCGCCTGGTCTTCAAGATGCACGACAGCGACAAGGCCAAGTCCGCGGGCAAAAAGTATGGTAATCCGAAAGGCGTGGTCCTGGCCTTCTTCGGAAAGGCCGAACTCAACGGCGTGGTGTTCGACAACGTGCTCGAAGGCGGAATCATGGTCTCGCCCCATCAGCGCGCCCAGTGGAAGAACGTATCCTACGGTAAGGGCAATCTGGCCGAACCGGACAAGCTGTACTGGAACGCGAAAAAGGAAGTAATCAGTGATAGGTGACAGCGGACAGCGAAAACAACCGAACGAAACGGAAGAACCGGCAAATCGCTTGCGATTCAGCGTGTCTTTCCGTTAAAACACCGCCGATGCTATGTCTGCGGCGAGGTCGCTTGCTGCTTGTCGGATCGCCTGGCGCCAGTCGATGTCGGGGTTCTTGTCGAACGCGTAGATCACTGATCTGCTGGCGTTTACGATGGCGCCGGTCCCGTCGGGTTTGAATGATGCGGCGCAGTCGGCGGCGCTTGCGCCCTGGGCGCCGTATCCGGGTACGAGGAATATCTGCTCGGGCATCATCGAGCGCAGCTCGCGGGCTTCGTCGGGATATGTGGCGCCTACCACGGCGCCGACGCGGCTGTAACCGCTTGAGCCTACTGAATCCTGTCCGAGGGCGGCGACCTGGGCGGCCATGTGCTGATAGAGCTTCCGGCCCGATGCGTCGGCGAAATCCTGCACCGTCGCGCCGGACGGATTGGATGTGCGGACGAGTACGAAGATTCCCTTTCCGCCGGCGTTTCCTTCTTCGATGAACGGTTCGAGCCCGTCGGCGCCGAGGTATCCGTTGACTGTGACCGCGTCGGGGCATTTTTCGCCGCTGAGATGTGCTCGGGCGTATGCCCGGGCGGTCGAGCCGATGTCGCCGCGTTTGATGTCGCCGATGACTATCAGTCCGGCGGCGCGGGCGAGGGCGACCATGTCGAAGTAGAGTTCAACGCCGGGTGCGTGGTGGACCTCGAAGTATGCGATCTGCGGTTTTACCGCGGGCACGATCGGCGCGACGGCGTGGATAACTTCGGTGCAAAACTCGCGGATCGCGCCGGCGCGATCGTCGCCGAACTTCTCGCGAATCGACACGGGCAGGCGGTCGTACGAAGGGTCGAGCCCCACGCATACCGGGGCGTGCTTATCGGTTATCGCCGCTGTCAGGTCGTCAGCAAAATGTCCGCTCATGTGTGGGGCCTTTCGTGCCTTTTGTGGTGTCAGTTTACAGAACGGCGTGGGGGTTGGCAACGGTCAACGGCGTCACGGCTTCGTCGTGATGAGGGCCGACATACTGTCGCCCGCTAAACGGGCGTGCTGGGCATTGGTGTTTGTCGGCGTTCAATCGCGAGATTACTGGTTACTGGTTGCTGATCTTTGTAGAATGGTCGGCTTAAGGAGCAATGGATATGCAGGCTGACAATGAAACAGTAATCAGCGGGAAGGCGTTCGTGGTCGGTGACAATATAGATACCGACCAGATCATCCCGGCTGAGTTCCTCAGCTATAATCCCGCCGATCCGGAAGAGCGGAAATATTTCGGTATGCACGCGATGAGCGGCGTTCCGATCGCCCAGTCGGGCCTTCCGCAAGGCAACGTGCCGTTCGTGGGCGAAGGCGAGTTTCGCGGCGAGTTCGCGGTGATAATCGGCGGGCGGAATTTCGGGTGCGGAAGCTCGCGGGAACACGCGCCGCTTGCGATAGCCCAGGCCGGGTGCCGCGCGGTCATCGCCGAAAGCTACGCGCGGATATTCTACCGCAACTCGATCAACGGCGGATACCTCGTGCCGCTGGAGACGACGGTGCGCCTGGTCGATGAGATATCCACCGGCGACGAAGTGTCGGTCGACACCGAGTCCGGTACGCTGACGAACACCACCACCGGCAAGAGCTACACTCTCCAACCGCTCGGCGACGTCGGAGACATTATCCGGGCCGGCGGCGTGTTTGAATACGCCAGGGCAAGCGGAATAATTTAACCGCTGGTGTGGTCGTCAGGCCCGGAGGGCCGGGCATAATTGTAGCCCCGTCCGTCAGGGCGGGGTATCGTAATCCCCACACACATGGAGCCCCGGTAGGGGCGAAAGAACGAAAGCGTTGCCTTCTGCCGCCCCTGCCGGGGCTTGTGGTAAAGGCGGCGACCCGATGACCCCGCCCTGACGGACAGGGTTGCCATGTGTCGGCCCCTGTGGGGCCTCAACGGCGCACGACAACGACAGAGGCGGCGGGTTTATGAAAGACTTCGAGAACATTGCTGTTCGTGATGTGGACGGCGGGGCGGTGATTTCCGTCAAGGCGGTGCCCGGCGCCTCTCGCGATCGGGTGGCAGGCGTGTTGGGCGGCTGTCTGAAAATCGCCACCTCGTCGGCTGCGGAAAAGGGGCGCGCCAACACCGCGATCGCCAAAACGCTGGCCGGCGCCCTCGGGGTGGGGCGGCGCGATGTGGAAATCGTTGCCGGGACGACCAGTCCGCGTAAGGAATTCCGGATCGCGGGCGTCTCGGCATCGGATGTGCGTCAGCGACTAAGCAAATCGGATTAGCTCGGCGCATGACAATGCCCCCGGCTTCGTCGGCTGGGGGCATTGGGGGAGAAGTCGGATTACTCTTCTGATCCGCTCTCAGCCGTCGCCGGTGCGTCAGCGTTGAGTTTCAACGAAGCTTCGTACTTTGTTCGGAAGGCCACGGTGACGATACCGAATATCACGCCGACGAGGCATGAGAACAGGCATGCGAACATGACATCAAGGTGCCCCAAGGCCAGCGGGTCAACACCCTTCAGTGCGGTCTCGACCGTTCCCGAACCGCCGAACGCGGTCTTAAGAAGCCTGATGTTACTCTGGGCGCCAGATAGTATAGTGAGTCCAAAGAAGACGCCGGCGCCGACGAACCATGCCGGTACGAAGTCGAACATAGGCACGCGTTCGGAACAGATAACCGGCACGACAATGATCAGAACGGCGATAGGACCGGCCATTGAACCGAGGAAAGGCATCGAGGTTCCCAGCACGCCTCCCAGTTCCATGATGGCTATCGAGGCTACTGCGCCGCCAAGATACCCGAGCATGACCTTCACGCCGGTTTTCAACGTGCAGCCGGCCATGAAGTACATCGCCCATGCCTGGAAAGCGATCCAGACAACGAAGTAGTGCCCGTAGTTGGGGCAGTGTTGGGAGCCAAGGTCCACCAGCATCAGAAAAAACGCCAGTATGGCGATCACAACGGGGATGAGGAAAAACTGTTTGAATGTCATGCATTGCTCCTTAACGGGGTTGACGGATTTATCGGGCCCTTACGGGGTTTATTCGTTCTTAAGCGTCTGGTACATCTCGAACGCCTGCTCGGGCGTCTCGCCGCCATGCACCACGGCGCGGACGGCTTTGAGGATCGCCACGGGCGCGTCGGACTGGAAGATGTTGCGCCCCATGTCGACGCCGAGCGCGCCTTCGTCAATTGCGCGGCGGCACATTTTCAGGGCGTCGAGTTCGGGCAGCTTCTTTCCGCCGGCGATAACGATCGGCACGGGGCAGCCTGCGGTTACCTTCTCGAACCCTTCGTCGCAGTAGTAGGTCTTGACGAACTGGGCGCCCATTTCGGCACAGATACGCGTAGCCAGGCCCAGGTATCGTGCGTCGCGGACCATGTCGCGGCCGACAGCGGTCACCGCCAGCGTCGGAACACCATACTGCATGCCCGAGTCGACGATCTTGACCAGGTTGTCGATGGTATTGCGTTCGTGGACTCCGCCGATGTGGACCTGGACCGCCATCGCTGAAGCATTCAGGCGCACGGCGTCCTGGATGTTTACGGCGATGACTTCGTCGCTGAGTTCCTTGAGGACGGAGATTCCACCCGTGCATCGCAGCGAGACCGCCTTGTTGTACGTCGGCGGGATGCAGGTTCGCAGCGCGCCGCGAGTACACATAAGCACGTCGGCGAAGGGCGCCAGCGGGCGAATGGCAAGGTCGATCCGCTCGAGCTTGGATGTTGGTCCCAGGAAGTATCCGTGGTCGAACGCCAGCATGACCGTCCGCCCGGATTCGGGGCTGAACATCCGCGACATGCGGTCCTTCATCCCCCAACCGAGGTCGTTGGAGCCCTTGAGGAAATACGGTTTAGTTTCAACGGGAATACCTATCCCGAAACCTGCGGCATCATTTTCGCCGCCAACGCCATCTACATCAGCCATTTTGTACCATTCCTTGTCATTTTATTCAGGTCTCGCGGGCCGACAGGGCCTCGCTGAATGCTTTGAACAACAACGACATCGACGTGGCGCCCGGGTCAACGTGCCCGATAGTGCGCTCGCCGAGGTTCCGCGCCCGCCCGAACCTGGCCTGCATCCCGGCGGTGGCCTGGGCGCCTTGAGCCGCCGCGCTGGCGGCGGAAGCCATCGCATCGCTAATGCTCGCCGAAGCGTCGGCCGCGGAGCGTATGGCGCCAACGGCCGGGATCAACGCGTCCATCATGGTCTTGTCGCCGACCTGCGCTTTTGACTGCGATTGAACTTTGGCCAGACCGGCCTCGAACACTTCTGCCAGAGCGGCGCAGTCGAGCGATTCGGCCTCGCCGGCGCCTTTGCTCATGCCCATAAACAGCGAGCCCCAGAGCGGTCCGGTAGACCCGCCGTCAATGCACATCATGCCCCATCCCACGCCGTGCAGCAGGCTCTTGAGCGAGGACTTGTCCCACTCTCCGAGAGCCTTTTCCGCGGCCGCAACGGCGGAAACCATCGCCGCGCCGTGGTCGCCGTCGCCGGTTACCGAGTCCAGCCTGCTGAGCAGCGGTTCGTTGTCGCGAATAAGCGCCACGGCGGTTTGCAGCATCGCCGTTACATTGTCAGCACTGATTGTGTCGGCCATCGATCGTATACCTCTTTCGCCGGGGCTTACTTGACGGTCCAGTACGGCGAATCGCAGGGGGCGCCGAACAGTTCGATAAGTTCGTCGTCCATCTTGGCCAGGAACATCTGGAAACCGCCCATTTCCTGCACGGTGAGATACTCGCCCACCATCGAGCATGCGGTCTCGATCCCGGCGTCGGCGAGAACCTTTCTCGCGGCGCGGTAGATCAGGAACATTTCCATGTGCGTCGTGGCGCCCGAACCGTTGATCGCCAGGAGAACCTTGTCGCCTTTGACCGCTCCGATGGCCGGGATAAGACGCTCGACCATCGCCTTGGCGGTGTCGTCGGCGGACATGATCTTGCAGGGGCCCGTACCGGCTTCGCCGTGCTGACCCATGCCGATTTCCATCTCGTCGTCGGCGATTTTGCCGATTTCCCCGCCGTTCTGCGGGTTGGTGGCGATCTTCATCGCCACGGCGAGAGTGGCCATATTGTTGTTGAATCGTTCCGCGATCGCGAAAACTTCGTCGAGGCTCTTTCCCGCTTCCGCGGCGGCGCCGGCGATTTTGTAGAGCGGTACGCATCCGACGAGTCCCCTTTTGTCCTCTGCCGGCGCGTCTGCGCCGGGGGCGATGTCCTCGTGAGTCAGGATCATCTTCACGTTGAGACCGGCTTCGGCGGCCATTTCCATGGCGATGTTCGCGCTGAGGACGTCGCCGGCGTGATTGAGGACCACGAACAGGACGCCCGCCTCGCGATTCATCATCTTCAGGGCTTCGAAGACCTTCGGTCCGTTCGGCGCGGCGAAGATGTCGCCGACGACGCTGATATCGATGAGGCCTTCGCCGACAAACGCCTGGAGAGCGGGCTCGTGACCCGATCCGCCGAGCGTGACGATGGCGACCTTATCGGAGTCTTTTGGCGTGGCGCGGCATACGAGTTTCTCGCTGACAAGCGACAATTTGTCCGAGAAAGCGGTGCATAGACCGTCGAGCAGTTCAACGGTGAGGTTTGCCGGATCGTTAATGAACTTCTTCATTGCCATAAGATTCGCCTTTCCAGTTAGATGTTGTCATGTCAAAATGCTTTTCATATACTAAAACGGAACTCAGTTTTTATGGTTTGCCCGATCCGAAGTCAAGTTAAAGATACCAACTTGACATCCGGATTCCCGAGAGCCTCCATGCTCTTGTGTAACAGCAGCGGGCCAATCATAAGAAATAACGCCATGCCATGCAAGAGCCTTAAGGAGCCCAAAAGTGAAACTCGATAACAGCGATTTCTACGATACCGAAGGCCAATTCCTCGGCGACCAGGCCAGGGACGCCTACTTTGCGATGTTCGAGTCGTTCAACTATCCCATAACCGACAAGCTGCGGAACGATATGTGGGCTATCGATTTCGGCCTCGGCGACTTCGTAAACGTCGGAATGGGGGGAGTGTTCTGGGTCAACGACGCGAAACACAAGTACTTCGGACACGAGATATTCCTGCTGGGCGGGCAGATGATCGTCGAACACGCCCACGTCGAGACCAGCGATATCGCGGCGAAGATGGAGAGCTGGCAGGTGCGGCACGGAATGATATACACCTTCGCCGAGGGCGATGAAACCATACCGTGTCCCGTCGAAACGCCCGCCAGCCAGGCCGAATTCATCACCGCCAAACACGTCAAGGAAGTGAAGATCGGCGAAATCGACTCTTTGAATCGCCCGACGGCCAGGCATTTCATGCTCGCCGGGCCCGATGGCGCGGTCGTTACCGAATACGCCACTTTCCATGACAATGACGCCCTGAGATTCACAAACCCCGACGTTAAATTCTAACCCGCCAGGAGCAGACATGAAATTTCACCACATTGGCATCCCCACCGACCAGCAGCATGAAGGCGAACAATACCTCGAAGGCGGTAAGGTTTTCTACACCGATCCCGAAGCCTCCGAATACCGGATCGAATGGCTGCGGTTCGAGCCCGACAGCCCCATGCCCGAAGAACTCCGGACCAAGCCGCATGCGGCGTTCCTGGTCGATGATATCCAGACCGCCATCGAAGGCAAGAACGTCCTGATCGAGCCATTCGAGGTGTTCGAAGGCCTGACCATCGCGTTCATCATGGTAGACACCGCACCGGTCGAACTGATGCAGATGGCCGAAGCCGGATAGACGCTTTCGCCGGTAACGGCGACGGATCAATATAATACAAGCGTCTTCGCCGATGTCGTTGCCGCCCGATTCAGATGCGCTTTTCCTGACCAGGCCCCTCACTGCATGGCGGCGAGCAGGACTTTCGCGGCGATAGCGGCCTTGGTGCCGGGATACTCCTTAATGGTTTGCGTGAGTATCTTGATAGATTTGGCTCGCATCTTCATCTTGTCGTAGCTTTCGGCAAGTTTTACGAGTCGCTCGGCTTTCTGCTCGTTGGTGGCAGCGGGCTTCGGCGGTTTGATCGGACGAGTGACAGTTGACGGGCGCGTGGCGGGCCTGGGCTTGACGCCGACGGGAGGTTTGGTTTTTTTGGCGATTTTGACAGGTCTGCCCGGTTTCTTCCACGGCGTTGTAATAACTGAAGGTTTGTCGGTCTTTTTGGGTTCGGGCGCCTTTTTGGAAACGATCTCCTGAATGGTCTTGACGCCCATGACCTTTCCGATTCCACGAACTGGTGCCGCCATCACCACCCTGATGCCTCTAAGCGAGAGTGTCCGGCGCAGCTCCCACGAGTAATTCTGCACCTTACCGTCCCTTTCGGGCATGGCGGCCTTGACGAGGGTCTTGCTGCCCTGGAGTATCATAACAGCGGGGCGCCCCTTAGGGCTGCGAGCGTTGGGAAAACTGACCGGTCCGTACTCTTCGCCACCGGCGCCTGTTATGCTTCTCGGGATTGAGATCGAGAGCCTTCTGGTTACCTGCTTATTGTGCTTGTCATCCTTATCTTTCTTGCTTTCGCTGTAAGACGCCGAGAAAACCAGTTTCAGCGGCGGTCCGATGCGGATGAGGTTTTTTTTATCGGCCTGGATCTCATACTTGAGACGTTCCCGCCCGCGGGACAGCGACATCGGCGCCCTGAGGTCGCCCACGGCGCCGTACACCACCTCGTAGCTCCCCGCGGGGATGCCCGTTTGGCTGCAGGCCTGTATGTCGTACGCCCCGTTTTGGCCCTCGAGCACCAGGCCCGCGAGATACTTACCCGTGAACGGTGTGAGGACCAGGCCCGCCTGCGGATCAGGGATCTTTGTATACTCCAGGCTCGAACCGTCAGGCGCTATCTTGAGTTTGTAAAAATTCTCGCCAATTCGATGCCGACCGCGAAACGGGAGGGCGAGCTTGCCATTACCGATCTGAATCGCGTCAGTACCGTTTTGCTCGTACTTTCCACTCAGGTTCTCATCGAGGATGCGTATCTTCACCGAATCGATCTTGCCGACCCAACCGTAGACGCCCTGCATCCGCCATCGCATGCTGCTCACTTCGTTCTTTTTCTCGTCGTAGTGAACGAGAACATCCACGCAGCGAACCGATATCTCCCTGCCGTCGACCTTACCTGTGAGCACCACCGAACCTCCGGGGAAAACATTTCGGTATTCCTGGGAGTTGACGATTCCGTCGCCGTTTGTATCCAGTCCGATTCGATAACCCGCCCCGCTCTTCCAACCGGCTGTGGAGAGGCTTTTTCCGGAGATGCTCACCTTGCCCATCGAACCCTTCGCCGACATCTGCTTGCCGCCCTTAGCCCATTGGGGAGTGAGGCAGGTAACGCTCTTGCCGCTATCGTAAGTGAGCGTAACTTTGCCTTCGGTCGCCCCGACGGGATCACCGCCCTTGCCGCCCTTGTCGGCTGCAACCGATACGGACGACAAAGCGAGAGTGGCAACGGCGGCCAGTAGAATTCCAACTCTGGATCTCATGATGAATCTCGTTGCGGAGGCTGACAGCCTGTAAATACCACACTATTATACTCTGATTCAGCACAAATGTTCCGAAACAACCCATGCCGACTGAAAACGAAACGTTACTTCATGGACTTCAAGAGTTCTTTGGCGGTAGCGGCTGACTCGGTATTCGGATACTTTTCTATGGCCGACTTGAGGATCTCGACGGCCTTGGCGCGCAATCTCATCTTGTCGTAGTTCCGGGCAAGCTTCACCAGTCGCCGGGCTCTGGTCTCGGCGGAGACCGCGGGCTTCGGCGGGCGGGACGGACGCGTGCTTACCGCCAGAGGCTTGGGTTTGTCATTGGGCTTGACAACCTTGGGCCCTACAGTGGTCTTACCGGACTTATTCCACGGTGTAGTTGTGACCGACGGTTTGTCAGTTGCAGGCGCCGCAAACCGCGTCTTGGAAGCAATCTGCTGAATCGTCCGCATGCCAATGACTTTTCCGAGTTGCTGTGTGCGGGCCGCCATGACCACCCTGATGCCTCGAGGCGTAAGCTTCTCGGGCAGCGTCCACCAGAAATCTCCGACCTTGCCGTTCCATTCGGGCATGACGGTTTTGACCAGCGGTTTGCTGCCCTGGAGGATCATAATGCCCGGGCGCCCCTTCTCGCTGCGGGCGTTGGGAAAGCTGACAGGCCCGTACATCTCACCGCCGGAGCCTATCACCCGGTCCGGGTGCCTGATCCCGATCCTTCTGACCATCTTCTTCTTATTCTTGTCGTCGGCTTCCTCTTTGAACTCCGCCCAGAAAACCAGTTGCAGCGGCGGACCGATGCGGAGCATATTGATCTTGTCGGTCGCGATCTCATACTGAACGGTGTCCTGGACGCGGAAGAACGGCAGGGGCGCCTTTGGATCGCCCATCGCTCCGTACGCCAGGTGATATGTCCCCGAAGGGATACCCGTCTTGCCGCACGCCTGGATATCGAACGCCCCGCCACCGTTTTCCAGCACGAGGCCCACCACGTTCCTGGTCGGCAGGGGCGATCGCACCATTCCCAGATGAGGAGATTTGATCTGCTGGAACTTGAGGCCCGAACCGTCGGGGGCAATCTCGAATTTGTAGAAATGCTCGCCGATCCTGTGGTAGTGGCGAAGCGGAAGGGCGATTTTCGAATCGCCGATCAGGATCGCATCGCGACCGTCATTACCGTACTTGCCGTCGGCGTTATCGTCGATGATCCGGATTTTCACCGAGTCGATATTACCGACCCAGCCGTGCAGTCCCCGCATCAGCCACCGCATGAACGTGACTTCATTCTTCTTATTGTCGTACTGGATATAGACATCCCTGCACCGAATTGTCAGTTCCCTCCCGCCGGACGTTGCAGTCAGCAGCACCGAACCGTCCCTGGCGACATTGCGGTACTCGTTGGTGTTCACGATTCCGTCTCCGTCGGTATCCAGACCGATCCGAGGTCCCGACTTACCGGTCCAACCGGCCGCCGGAACTTTCTTTCCGCCAATAGTCAAATTGGCCAGCGACGTTTTCGACTCGATATAATTCACGCCCAACACCCCCGCGCGCGTCAAACACGTCACGTCCTTGCCCGCATCGTAGGCTAATTTCACTTCGCGCACCGGACGCCCGGCGGCGGCGTCCGCCGGCGACATGGATGATGCGGATGATAAAACCATGAGGACAACAACTATCCGGAGAACTGTAGATCTGCATTCCATGGCGGTTCTCGCTTAGATAACTATACCGATACCGCTATTATACCGGGGTCGGGAGCAAATGTCCCGTTTTGAATTTTCGATTGAACGACATGTCCCAGCCACCCGCTGTCCTTGACGCCCCGCCCAAGGCGTGCCATCATTGCAATTGCATAAGGAGCCAAGACATGAAATCGATAGATTCCGGGCGCGAGTTCATGAAGTCGGGGTTTGCGGATATGGATGGGCGCCGCTCGGATCAGTCGGGAGGCGTTGCCCAACCGCCGCTGGAAAAACCTCACGAACAATCCGAAAAGGTCATCAAACTGCCCAGGCCCGACGCCCCGGCAATACGGAAGAGCAACATCCACGCATGCCTGAAAGACCGTCGCAGCCGTCGCAACTTCTCCGACCAGCCGCTGACGGCGGCGGAACTGTCGCTGCTGCTCTGGGCCACACAGGGAATAGACAGCGTCGGGCCTGAACGCTGTTCCACGTTCCGCCCCGTGCCATCGGCGGGGGCGAGACATGCATTTGAGACTTACATTCTCGCAAACCGCGTTGCGGGCCTGGAAGAGGGAATCTATCGATACCTTCCGCTCACGCACGAACTGCTGCTGACGGGGGAAATGTCCGGCGAGGTGTCCCGGCGATTGACAAACGCCACGTTTGGGCAGAGGTTTGTCGCCCGGGGGGCGGCGGTCTTCGTCTGGAGCTGCCTGCCGTATCGCGGCGAATGGCGATATCAGCACGAGGCGCACAAGAACATGCTGCTGGACGCCGGGCACGTGTGCCAGAATCTCTACCTGGCGGCAGAAGCTATCGAATTCGGAACGTGCGCGATTGCCGCCTACGACCAGGAAGCGATGGACTCGCTTCTGGGGCTTGACGGCGACGGCGAGTTCGTGGTCTACCTGGCGCCGGTAGGTAAACCGGCGTAGTACTCTGTCCGAGCAGTATTGTCGTGTATAGAACGGTTTGGATTTCGACCTGACAAAATCGATCGGACACGATAAATATTAGATGCTATTGCCCGTGCGTCCATCGCACGTTTTTCTTGCTAGAGGGTTTCATAAGGCGTAAAATGAGGGCCTGTCTTAATATTGAAGGGAGATGATATGCCTGTAATGGAATTTCCGGACCGCCTCAACGCGGCGGCGGTTTTCATCGACGAGAATATCGCCGCCGGTCGCGGCGATAAGCCCGCTATTCTATGCGGCGACGAGACCGTGACTTACGCGCAACTGCACGAGAACGTCAATCGTGTGGGCAATGCGCTGCTGGACCTGGGCATACGCATAGAGCAGCGGGTGGCGATTCTCATGCCCGATAATCCCGACTGCGTATACGCGTTTTTCGGGGCGATCAAGGTCGGGGCGATCGCCATACCGATGAACACGATCCTCATGCCCAAGGACTACGAGTACCTCCTTAACGATTCCCGGGCACACGTGTTAATCGTGCATCCGTCCCTTCTGGGCCACATAATGGAGATCCGAGGTCATCTCAAGCACCTCGAACACATTATCGTCGCCGGCGAAGATCACGATGCGCCGCTGGTGCTCGGGAAACTGATGGCCGCCGCATCGCCCAAGCTTGAGCCAGTGGAGACCAGCAAGGACGATGCGGCATTCTGGTTGTACAGCTCGGGCACGACCGGATTCCCCAAGGGCGCGATCCATCTGCACCACGACATGATCGTCGAGGCCGACCTGTACGCCCGAGACACCATCGGCTTGGTCGAATCGGACACGTCGTTCTCGATCGCCAAGCTCTTCTTCGCCTACGGGTTGGGAAACGGGCTTTACTTTCCGCTGCGCACGGGCGGCACCACCGTGCTCCTGCCCGGAAGGCCCATGCCCCAAACCGTGTACGAAGTTATCGACAAGTACCAACCGACCGTGTATTACGGCGTGCCAACGAGTTATGCGGCGATGCTACACCTGGCCGAACAGAGCGACCGAACCTCGCTGGGCAAGGTCCGGATGTGCATTTCGGCCGGCGAACCGCTGCCCAAACCGCTCTACGACAAATGGCTCGAGCGCTTCGGCGTACATATTTACGACGGCATCGGCTCGACCGAAATCCTTCACATCTTTATCTCCAACCGGCCCGGTGCCGTCAAGCCCGGTTCGACGGGCGAGATCGTCAAGGGATATGAAGCAAAGATCATCGACGATGACGGCAAGCAAGCGCCCGTCGGCCAGGAGGGTACGCTGTATATCAAGGGCGATTCGATCGCGAACGGATACTGGAACAAACACGAGCAGACCAAGACGACCTTCTGCGGCGAGTGGATCAACACGCACGACAAGTTCAGCCTCGACGAGGAGGGGTTCTTCTGGTACGCCGGACGGACCGACGACATGATGAAGGTTTCCGGACAGGCGGTCTGGCCGGCGGAAGTTGAGGCGATTTTGATCGACCATCCAGCCGTTCTCGAAAGCGGCGTGATCGGCGTGCCCGACGCCGAGGGACTGCTCAAGACCCGAGCATACGTGGTGCTGAAAGAAGGGCATGATCCCACTGACGAACTCATCCGGGAGTTGCAGACGTTCGTAAAAAAGAACACCGCTCCGCACAAATATCCGCGATCAATCATCTTCGTGGAATATCTGCCCAAGACCGCCACCGGAAAGATACAAAGATACAGACTCCGCCAAATGGCCGCGGAAGAAGCACAGGAAGAAGAAACGCGGAACTCTTAGTATTACCGGTCGGTAAGGCTCATGCACCTTAGCCGAGTTTTAGTGCATAAAACCCATCGAATTGATTGTTATCCGCCAGTTCATCCAACGCACCTCGAATCTAGAAAACATTCATTAGTGTCCCAAAGGTGTAGGAGGACTTGGGGAGGAATGAGAAAAACTGGAGGGCTGCGTCATGACAACCCCGTCTTCAGCACCCGTATCTCACCCTTTCGTCATTTTTCAAAGGATCGATCCGTACGCTCTGGCGAAAACATCCTCGGCGTTGCGGAGTTCGACGAGGCCTTCATCGACCTCGCGGCAGCGTTTTTGAATTTCCTCTCGCCACGCGGGGGATATCTCACTACCGACCGTAGCGTCCAGACTTTCAATAAGTCTTTCCGCTACGAACGCTCGGGCCTGAGGGCACAGTGCAAGGGCGTCGGTCAGAATCTTTTCCACCTTTGTACTCATACATGCATGCTACCGGCGATGTCCTGGCATTCCAAGGGAGTATCCGCATTCGGCAAGATGTGTTGTCGTCAGGCCCGGAGGGCCTCTACGGCTACGGCAACGGCAAAACGGCTGCGATATTACATCCGCACCAGCGCTGAGGCCCAGACGAAGCCTGATCCGAATGCCACCAGGAGGACCGTGTCGCCTGGGTTTGCGCGTCCGGCTTTTCTGGCCTGGTCCAGGGCGATCGGCAGGCAGGCTGACGCCATGTTTCCGTAGCTCTCGACGTTGACGAATACTTTTTCCGGGTCGATTCCGACTTTTTCGACGACGGCTTCGAGCATTCGCATATTGGCCTGGTGGGGGATCAGGATGTCGATGTCGTCAAGCGTCAGGCCGTTGACTTCCAGCGATTCGGCGGCGGCCGAGGCCATACCGGCTACTCCGTTCTCGTAGACCGTCCTTCCGTCCATTCGGAAATGCACGCGACCGGACTCGACGTCGCTTCGATCGATGAAGTCCATCTTTCCCTGCCCCGTGCCCGGCGCGGCGGTGTAGAGGGCTTTGGCGTGGGTTCCGTCGGCGTGGAGTATCGTCGAGATGATTCGCGCATTGTCGTCGTCAGAGACTCCGACGACCGCGGCGCCTGCGCCGTCGCCGAGCAGGATTCCGATGTTCCGCCCGTCATTGGAGCAGTCGATCCGCTTGGAGAGCACTTCGGAGCATACGATCAGAACGTTGCGGTACGTTCCGGCCTGGATGAAGTGGTCGGCGATCGACATACCGTAGATCAGGCCCGCGCATTGGGCCTTCATGTCGAGCACGGGGATACCGGGCATGTCGAGTTTGGCCTGGAGGAAGAACCCGCATCCCGGATCGTGGTGATCCGGCGTTATGGTATTCATGATCAGCAGGTCGATCTGGCCGGGCTCAAGTCCGGCGTCCGCGATTGCGGCCCGGGCGGCAAGGGCGCCGAGATCCGATGCGCTCACGTCGGCGGCGGCGTGGCGTCTTTCGCGCACGCCGGTCCGCGTGACGATGAACTCATTATTGGTGTCCATCATCTTTTCGAGGTCGAAATTGGTGACGACGTTCTCGGGCGTGAAATGCCCGGTTCCCAGAATGCGTGACGGTATCATGGCGTTCTCCGGCGGCGGACGGTTAGCTCTGCTCTTGGGGCTGGATCTCTTCGTATTGCATCGACTGCTTGACCAGCAGGCTGCAGTTCTTCTGGAAGAATTCGAGCGGCATGAGTTGCGTTTTGGCGTATACTTCCTCGCCGAGTCGCCCGGCGATTTCGCGCACGGGCTTACCGGCGTTGACCTCGTCGATAATGCGCTGGTGATAGGCTTCGGTGGCGTCTATTGCGCCCTGGAAGTAGGCTTTTATGTCTTCGGCGCCGGTGATCGCGGCGTTGTGGGACAGGCAGAGCACCGAAGCGTCGAGCGTCGCGAGGCGATTGATCGAGTCTAGATACTCGCCGTAGTGCGAGAAATAGTTAGGCCACCAGAAATCGTCGGGCAGGAAATATCCCGTCGCGTCGGAGATGATCAACGTCCCGTCGGCGGGGTTGTGGAAGCTCAGGCTGCAATCGCTGTGTCCGGGCGTGAACAGGACGTTGTACTCGACATCGCCGATAACGAGGAGGTCGCCTTCGGCGTGGAAGCAGTCCACGGAAATCCGCATTTCCTCCAGCGGGTCGGGCTTGTGTTCGGCGCGGATCGAGCCGGCTTTCAGCAGCGATTCGGTAATGACATCGTCGACCTTGGCGAAGAACGCGACGGCTTTTTCGGCGTTCAT
>JADHXQ010000159.1 GCA_016782885.1 Phycisphaerae bacterium
TGCGCGCCGGGCCAGGAGGGCGGTCAGATCAAACTCGCCTCGCCGTATATCGACCCGGTCAGGGGGTTTTCGCTGAGACCGCCCGTTGACACCACCCGCTCGCGTGCGACGTCGGCCAACAGGCTGGTTGTCTGGACCAGGAGGAAGAGCCCCAAGTCGCCGATTCTCTGGCAGCTCAGCGTCTACGGGCGCACCGACAAGACATTCAAGCCCGGTGGCGATCTGGCGGCGTACGGCAGGGTGCTGGTCAAAAATCTGGCGAAAACTGAAGGTTTCAAGGCGGCAGGACCGCGCGTTGTCGACCTGGCCGGTACGAAGGCTGTCAACCTTCGCGGGCTGACCGCGGGCAAGGTGCAGTTCTGGCAGCGGCGCGTCTGGGTTTATCTTCGAGCCGATAAGTTCCTGGAGGTCCGCATATCCGGACCCGCCTCAGCGAGGGAAAAGCTCGACGCAATCGCCACCGCCGTATTGAAAACCCTGAAGATCACCGATCCGAAGGACGCCCAGGTGCAGCGGAAGGCGGCGCTGGCGAGAGGCGCCGAACTCCTGGGCGCATTTACCGACAAGAAACTCTCCGCCGCCCTGGACACCAAAGACCAATGGTACCTTTACCGCCGCGGCGAGCAGGTTATCGGGTTCATGCTCCAGAGTGAAGCCAAGGCAGTGTCCTCGGGCAAGTCCGGATGCCGCATCAAGAGCTGGATAATGATGAAACTCGACGGGAAGACCTTGAAACTGCACCGCGATATGTTCACTACCGCCGACCGATCCGCCGAGAAGTGGCTTGAAGCCGGGCGGGTGGAGTCGGCCGGGAAAAACATCATCATGGAAGAAAAGGGCAGCAAGAGCGATTCGCGAATTGACTGCCGGATCACCGTGGGCTCCAAGACAGTCAAGAACAAGCCCGCCGGCGCACCGAAAGATAACTATCTCCCGCGTGCGATGGCCTGGTTGCTACGACGCATGGTAAAGCTCAAGGAACCGCTATCGTATGCTTTTGCGACCTACAACGGGCGGACCGGGAGCTTCAACCTGCGGACGTTTACGGTTATCGGACCCGACGAAATCGAAGCCGGCGGGCGGAAGGTCCGCGCCGTTCGCGTAACCGACCAGCTTACCGCCGAAACGCAAGCCGCCGACATGTGGGTCGATTTGGACGGGAATCTGCTTATAATGAATACGGCTGACGGACTGATTATGGAGATCGCTTCGGACAATGCCGTCAAAAGGCGATTTCCCCAGGCCAGAGAAACCATAAAGGCCATGGGACAGTAATACCGCCCGTCCGCCGAGCCCGCGACAACGAGAACAATAAGATGCCCCAATCAGATAAAGCCTATGACGTGGTAATCATCGGCGGCGGGCCCGCGGGCCTCGCTGCGGCCCTGTACACCGCCAGGGACCGATACAGCACCCTTATCCTCGAAAAGAACGGACTGCCCGGCGGGCAGATAATGCTTACCGAGCACGTTGAGAACTATCCGGGCTACCAGAAGATATCCGGTTTCGACCTGGTCGAACAGATGAAGGCCCAGGTGTTAAGTTTCGGGGCTGAAATAGCTATCAGCCAGGCCGCCGGCGGTATCACTCGGCGCGACGACGGGATGCTGGAGATCGATGTCAACAAAGGCGAGCGCACCTGCGTTGCGCGGTCGGTCATTGTCTCTCCCGGCAGCGACTATCGCAACCTGGGCATCCCCGGCGAGACCGAGATGAGACAGGCTACTCGCGTAAGCTATTGCGCCACGTGCGACGGGGCGTTTTACCGCGACAAACACGTGTTGGTCATCGGCGGCGGTAATACGGCGGCTGAAGATACCGTCTACCTCGCGGCGCGATTCACCGACAAGATCACGATGATCCACCGCCGCACCGAATTTCGCGCCGCCAAGGTGCTTGTCGAGGAACTCTATACCGCCGCCGATGAACACAACATTGACATCAAGCTGCCTTACGTGCCGGTCGCTATCGTGCCGACGGATGATGGAAAAGATATCGATCACGTCAAGATACGAAACGTCGAGACCGACGCTGTCGAAGAGATCAAGGTAGACGGCGTGTTTATTTTTGCGGGGATGAACCCCAACACCGCGTGGTTGAAAGGCGTGTTGGAAATCGATGACGGCGGGTACATATATGCCGATCCGCTGACGATGAAAACTTCCATGCCCGGCGTATTCGCCGCCGGTGACTGCCGCAGGCAGGCGGCGATGCAACTGGCTACCGCCACTGCAGACGGCGTAGTGGCCGCTATGCAGCTTAGAGAGTATTTCCGCGATCCGTCAACGTGGACTGTCGGCCTGCCTGATCAGAGCGGACGGGGCTGGTAACGCTTCCGGCCCGTCGGACCGCTGTCGGCGGGGCGGTGAATGTCTTACCGCAGTGATTGCAAGTCGCCTCATGCCATCGTGCGCGTCGGTGCATGCGCAGTTTTCTGCGGCAGAGGGGGTTCGGACATTTGTGTACCAGAAAATGCATTGTGCCGGGTGTCAGTGGATTTCCTTGAGCAGGGCGGACGTCGCACGCCCCAGTGTTTCGCTCAGGTCGAAACGTACGGGCGCCACGAACAACTCTTTGCACCCGGCGCATCGGACCTCTTTCCCCTGTATGTTCGAAGGGATCACCAGGTTCTTGCGGCATTTGGGATTCGGACAACGATACTTGTAACTACCCATCCTGAGCCTCCGATTCTTTGCTCTGGTACTTGTATCGACGTGGCTGTGTAACGGCTTGAGTATCGGCGGGCGGATCGGCGATTTTGGGTGAAAAAATGTGTCGAGCCGCAGTTCAGCGATGTGTTATTCGCCGATGCGCTGGATGTGAGCGCCAAGACTGTTGAGCTTGTTCTCGATCCGTTCGTATCCGCGATCGATGTGGTAGATGCGTTTGACGGTTGTTTCGCCCCTGGCTACCAGTCCCGCCAGGACCAGGGCAGCCGATGCCCGCAGGTCGCTGGCCATCACCGGTGCGCCGATGAGGTGCTTGACACCGGTGACGATCGCCGTAGGCCCCTCCTTGCGGATGTCGGCGCCCATTCGCAGCAGCTCGGCGACGTGCATGAAACGCTCGGGATATATCTTCTCGGTTATTACGCTGTTACCGTCGGAGAGGCAGAGCAGGGCGATCAGTTGGGCCTGAACGTCAGTGGGGAATCCCGGATACGGTTGGGTGGTCACGTCGGCCGGTTCCAGGTGGCGCGACGAAGAAACTTCCACGTCCTGACCGTTGGGAGTGACTATCACGCCGATCTCCCGGAGCTTGTCAACCACCGCCAGCAGATGGCGCAACTGGACATTCTCGATCTTCACGTCGCCATTGGTGATCGCCGCGGCCATCATGAACGTGCCGGCCTCTATGCGGTCGGGGATAACGCGGTGTTCGGCGCCGGTGAGTTTTTCGACTCCGTCGACAGTTATTCGCGGCGTGCCCGCACCGGTTATCTTCGCCCCGGCGGCGGTCAGGTACGCCGCGAGGTCTTCTATCTCCGGTTCGCAGGCGGCCGATTCGATAACGGTGCGGCCTTCCGCCAGACACGCCGCCATCATCACGTTGGCGGTCCCCAGCACGGTCGAACCGAACGGTCCGCCCAGGAAAATCTCCGCGCCGCGAAGATGCTTGGCGCTGGCGACAATGTAACCTTCGTCCAGTTCGATCTTCGCCCCCAGCGCCCGCAGACCGCGCACGTGCAGATCCACGGGCCTCAGACCAAACGAGCATCCGCCGGGCATCGACACCCGGGCTTTCTTACGCTTGGCCAGCAGCGGACCGAGCACGCAGATACTCGCCCGCATCTTGCGAACGATCTCGTATTCGGCGAGACTCCTGGATTCATCGGCGACGCAAACGTGAAGGCGCCCCTGGTCGTCCCGCGAGACGTCCGCCCCGAGATCGGTCATCAGGTGCGACATGGAATTGATGTCGGCCAGATCGGGCACGTCGGTAAAGACGCTCGGACCGTCGGTCAGCAGACACGCCGCCAGGATCGGCAGGGAAGCATTCTTCGACCCGCTGATCCGAACCGAGCCGGTCAACCGCCCTCCGCCGCGTATTACAAACTTATCCATCTGCCATCCCGCCGCCCCGAAATCCGAAACTAAAGCGAGCCAATACTATAGACCAACGCCCCGGAATAATCCAGCATCGCGACATTAACCGCCGATCGGACAATCCAAAATGGGCAAACCGCAATGTCACATTTGGTTCACAGTGCCCACCAGGCATCGAGCGAGGCCCGGCGGGCGGCTGCGCCCATTAACGGACATGTAGATATCGCCTAACGGCTTTAGAGGTGGCCGGTTACGAGAAATACATTCAAAATAGACGATGCAATAGCGGTGGTATTCGCCTATGTCACAGGCGTTCGGATTGTGACATGGTGACTGCCCGCCTTGTCGCCCCGTTCAGCGGTCGACGCCCGCGGTGGCCTGGTCCCGGTCCGAGAACTGTTTTGAGTTCGCCTGGGGACGCCTATAGAATCATTGGCGGAGTTCCAACGCCCATGAAAGCGAATCAAGAGCGTGGCATTGTCAGCAACGACTTACCCTCGGAAACCTGGGGAAAGTCGTTGGGCTTCATCGTTCTGTGGACGGTGGTGCTCTCGCCGTTCTGGGTCCTGGCCGCCCATGTGCCGTTCTGCGGTATTGAGTCCAAAATGCTCCAGCGCGACATGCTGCCTTATAATGAATTTCTCTGCGGCGCCGGGCAGGTCATCGCGATGTCAGGCGTTACTGTGGGGCTCGCCTTCAGCGTATTTCTCAGGCGAAAGCGTCGCCCGCCATGGCTGGTTAGCGTTGGTGGAGTGGCGGCGACAATACTATCGTTGTTCGCGGGCATCGCGGTGACTATGGGCGCTTTCCATGTTGTCAAACCGTCTGAAATCGTCCGCCTGGAGGACTCTGATTACCGCCAACCGACGCCCTCTTCGCTAGCGGAATTGGACAAGAAGGAGTACCTGCGCGGTTACGATGAGGGGTGGGGTGAGTATGCGTCTCGATGGTGTTGCAAGTTCTTCCCCGGCGGGAAATATGCGGAACATGGAACAGAGGTCCATCAGCAAAAAGACGACAGTCCTTTTCAACGAGGATTTGGGGATGGGCAGATTCAAGCGACCGACGTAGCTGAGAACAAGGTGATGCGCAGATTCCGTATCGGAAGCGCAGACCCGATAGAGAACGATACACAGCCCACAACCCAACCATCTCCGTGACGATATGGTCCATAGGCCCGAAGGGCCGCGTCGATCTTAGCCGGAACCGGAAGGCTCCGGAACCCCGGTCTCTTTGAAACGGAGCCCCGACGGGGCGGTACAACAGGATATTCGGCGGGATCGTGGCGTTGATTTCTGTCGCCCTCTCGGGGCTCTGGGATTTAACGATAACAATCACGACAACGGCATCAGTAACTCGCTAAACCGCGAGCGGTTCGATTCCGGGTTCGGGGCGCATCCGCCGGACTGTTTGGGATTTCATCTTGTTCGCCGCCGGGGAGGGTTTTGATGAGGCGCCTATTTCGCCGATGGCGTCTTTTTTTCGATGCGGTACAGGTGGGTGTCGGTTCGGATGAAGAGGGCTTTTCCGGCGACGGCGGGAGACGCCATGACCCGCCCGTCGAGTTTGTTTGCGGCCAGCGGTTTGTACTTGCGGCCCGGTTCGATCACCGTGGTGCCCGAGCGTTCGGAGAAGAGATAGACGCGGTTTTCGGCGTGGATCGGCGAGGCCGAATACGCCTTGCCGATCCGCTCGGCCCATACGGGTTTGCCTGTTGCGGTCTCGACGCACACGACGTAGCCCTTGTGCGAGACCGCGAATATCAGGTCCTTGACCAGCAGGACC
Source organism: Phycisphaerae bacterium (assembly GCA_016782885.1). Classification (GTDB taxonomy): domain Bacteria; phylum Planctomycetota; class Phycisphaerae; order SM23-33; family SM23-33; genus BS750m-G57. The sequence continues at coordinate 5,832 of JADHXQ010000159.1, forward strand.
GAGGCCCGCTGGGGCATGTTCTTTTTCAGCTTCCACGCGATGTGGGTGCCGGTGATGTTGCCTTTTCCGTCTGGTTTGATCGCCCACAGTTCGGGAAAGTCGCAGTCAGTGACCACGTAAATCCGCTTGCCGTCGGACACCGGGCGGGGCACCACGGAGAACCCCTTGGTCTGCACCTTCCACAGTTCCTTACCCGTGTCGGGGTTGTAGGCGATAATGCCCCGTGCGCACGGGCTGATTAGTTGCTTGCGTCCGGCGGCCTCGATGACCGCTGGCGTGCAGAACGCCTTTCGGCAGTATTTGTGGACACCGGTGAAGTTCACGGAACGCTTGGTCTTCCAGACGGTCTTTCCGGTCTCGCTGTCGAGGGCGGCGACGTATTGCACGTCTGTCCCGTCGACGGGCACGATCAGCCACTTTCCGTACGGAATCGGCGAGGCGCCCGGTCCCATGTGGTGCTCGCATTTCATGTCGCGCCGCGACCAGATGACTTTTCCGCTTTTGGTATCGAGGCATGCGGTCCCGTAGCCCCCGAAATGCACGTATACCCTTCCGGCCTCTATCACCGGCGTGGGCGAGGCGTACGAATTCATCGGGTTGATTCGATCGGCCTTGCCCACGTCGAACAGCTTGATGTCATGGACGATCTTTCCGCTCGTGCGGTCGACGCATACGGCATACAGCCTGGCGCCCTTCTTGTCGGCGGTGGTCATCCATATCTGGTTTCCCCATATCACCGGCGAGGACCAGCCCACATCGTGGATAGCGGTCTTCCAGGTGACGTTGTCCTTCTCGGACCATTTGAGCGGCAGGTGCGTTATGCTCGTATGCCCGTCTCCGCGGGGTCCTCGGAACTGCGGCCAGTTGTCAACCTCGCCCGCCGGGGCGCCCAGAACCGATACCATCACAATCCATGCTGTATTCAGCATATTTCATCTCCATCTCCAGTGTCCCCAATGCAAAACATTATTAAGATCCGAGCACCACTTTCGTTCCGGTGCGCGCGGCTTGGAGCCCGGCTTCGAGAACTTCCATGCCCTTCAGGCCGTCAAGGAAATCGGGCGTAACGCCTGCGCCCTTGTCGATAGCGTCGAGGAAATCGACGACGCCGTGATGGAACTCGTGTTCGAATCCGATGCTGTGTCCGGGCGGCCACCAGTTGGCCATGTACTTGTGGCAGGGCTCGGTCGCCAGGATCGTCCGGAATCCCTGGGCGTGCTCCGGATCGTCAGCCGAGAAGAACTGCAGCTCGTTCATTTTTTCCAGGTCGAATATCAGCGAGCCCTTGTCCCCGTAGATTTCAAAGTAGTTGTAGTTTTTCCGTCCGGGCGCAAACGTGCTGGCCTCGAACGAGCCCATCGCTCCGTTCTCGAACTCGACTATCATGGAAATGGCGTCTTCCACGGTGACCTTTCCCCTGGGGCCTTCGCTGTCGCCGCCGGCTGCGTTGAACGTGCCTGCCGCTTCGCCTGCCAGCGGGCGCTCCTTGACGAACGTCGTCTGCATCGCCACCACGCTCTTGATCTCGCCGACGAGGAATCGCGCGAGGTCCACGCTGTGGGAGTTGATACCGTTTTGTGCTCCCGAACCAGCCGTTTCTTTCTGCAGGTGCCACGTCAGCGGGAAATTCGGATCGACCAGCCACGACTGCAAATAAGCGCCGCGCCAGTGGAAAATTCGCCCGATTCTGCCCTCGTCGATGAGCTGTCTGGCAAGCGCGATCGCCGGGCACCTTCGGTATTCGTGGTTCAGGTAGTTGACGATGCCCGCTTTCTCGGCGGCATGGTGCATCTCGGCGGCCTGGGCGGCGTTGAGCGCGATGGGCTTTTCGCAGAAGACGTGCTTTCCGGCTTGGGCGGCGGCGACGGCTATTTCGCAGTGTACGCCGGGCGGGGTGGCGATATCGATGATGTCAATGTCATCCCTCGCCACGATCTTGTGCCAGTCGGTTTCGGTCTCCTGCCATCCCCATCGCCGGGCGAATTCGCCGAGCACCTGTTCGTTTGTGTCGCAGACGGCCTTCAGCACGGGTCGCAGGTTCATGTCGAAAAAGTGCGGCGCGTTGGCCCACGCGTTGCTGTGGGCCTTGCCCATGAACTTGCATCCGATCAGCGCGACGTTGATGTCTTTCATCGGGGGTTTCTCCTTACGCTTCGAGTGTTCGAAGGTAGTCGATGCTCTGTGCCAGGGCGGCCTGCTCGCTGGGGTACTTCGGGTCGAGATAGTCGAACTCTATCGCCCAGAGCCCGTCATAACCGGCGTCGTCCAGCGTTTTGACCAGTGCCGGAACGTCGATCGCCCCGCTGCCCACCGGCGTGCAGGCGTTGTAGAACCAGTCTTCGGGATTTCCGCCGTCCATCGGGGCGACGTCCTTGAAGTGTATCGCGAAGATGTATTTCGCCAGCTTGTCGGCCGCTTCGACCGGATCGTCGCCGTACCGCAGCGCGTTGCCCGTATCGAACGTCATGCCGAAACTGGGCGAGTCGATAGTCTCGAACATCTCCAGCATTTCGTCGCAGGTGAAGTCGTAGTGGTTTTCCATCGCCAGCTTGATCCCGAGGTCCTCGGCCCGCTTGACCGGGTCTTTGAGGATCGTCATCAGCTTTTCCATCTGCGGGCGGTGCGGCGTGTTCCGCAGGCCGTAGTGGGAACCCACCATGCGCAGCACGTCGGTTCCCATGATCCGGCAGGTCTTGTGATGCTTTTCCATGTCGGCGATGGCGGCGACATTCTCCCCGCCCTCGAGCCCGGCTGGATGCCCCCACGCCACGATGCACTCGAGGGCGCGTGAGTCCATGATCTCCTTGAGGCCCTTGAGGTAATCCTCGTCTTCGCTCTCGAAGAAGCAGGTTTCCCACGAGACCCCCGCCGCTCCCAGCGCGATCGCCCGGTTGAGAAAGTCCTGGCAGGTGATTCGCTGGCCGGGATCCTGCTGGTTGTCGTAAACTTCGCCGAAATACCGGTGGTAGCAATAGCTGTCGATCCCTATCTTCATGTTGTGTCCTTTCATTACGGGCTTTTTGGCTATCGGGGCCCGAGAACGCTCAATATAGCCTAGCCGACAGGCTCGCACAACGTGGAATTGCCCTGGTGCAGTGGCAGATCCTTGTTGCTTGCAAGAAGCTAAAGTGAGATCATGTGCCCAATGGACCAGAGGATGTCAGAACAAGCCGCCTTGCGCGAGCGGGTGAAGGAGTTGACGTGTCTTTACAACCTGGCGCAGGTCGCACAGCGCCCCGGTATCACGTTCGGCGAGGTCCTGCAAGGCATTGTGGAACTGCTGCCGGTCGCCTGGCAGTATCCCGAGATTGCGGCCGGGCGGATTATCGTGGACGAACGCTCGTTTGTGACGGCGAATTTCCATGAATGTCCGGACATCCTGTC
>JADHXQ010000055.1 GCA_016782885.1 Phycisphaerae bacterium
CGGGGTGGGCAATCAAGCTGGCGGTCGGGTATAATACGGGACAGTATCCCGCGCATTAGAGGCGCTTTTAGTAAGACTGAGAGTGAGACTGAGAGTGAGACTGACATATAAATCCGGATTAAAAACGCTTCCGGCGGTGGTGTGCGTATTGATGCTGCTGACCGGCGGTTGCGGAACGGCGATGTACTTTCTGTGGCCTTTCGGCAGGACGGTGACGATACCGGCCGAGTTCGACGGTCTGAAGAACCGCAGTGTCGCCGTCGTCGTCTTCGCCCGGGAATCAACCCAGTTTGAATATCCCTGGGCGGTAATGAATCTCTCCGCGGTGACCTCGGCGAGGCTGCGGGCGGGAGTAAAGGGCGTAACGACTGTCTCAGCGCAGAAGATAACCGCCTACCAGCGAAAGAACCTGCACTGGGTGGAGATGGACAGGACGGCGCTGGGCAAGGCGCTCAAGGCGGATTTCGTGTTGTATATCTCGCTGGTGGAGTTTTCGACGGTCGAGGAAGGTTACGTGGACCTGCTCCGCGGAAAGATTAACGGCGAGGTCAAGGTCTACGACTGCTCGAAGAGAGAAGCTGACGCGTGCGTATGGACGTGCGATAATATCCGGGTCGCGTTCCCCAAGACCGCCACGGTGCGAACCGCCAAGAACGAGGCGGACATACGCTCGGTGATCATGGTGAAGTTCAGTGAGAAACTCGCCAAAAAATTCTACTCGTACAAGGTCGACAGGGAAGACCTCGACAAGGAAGACCTATGAATCGCGGACGACAGATTATCCTGATTGCACTTCTGGCGGCCATGTGCGCCGCGATTGGCGGCTGTCAGATGTTCGCGTGGCTGGTGAACGTAATGATACCTCCCAAACCTGTCCCGGCCGCCTACGAATTCGCCCCCGGCGGAAAGGTGCTCGTGCTGGTGGACGACCTGGGAAAGCCCGTGCGATACGAACAGATCAAACGCCTTCTGACCGAGAAGGTCAACAGGCTCCTGCTGGACAACAAAGCCGTCGGGAAAGTCGTCTCCTACCAGGACATATTTCGCCTGATAGCCAGCCGGAAGGATTTCAATAGCCTGGGCATCGCCAACATCGCCCGCGAATTGGGCGCCAACCAGGCCATCTACGTTCGCCTCGATGAGTTCTCGCTCAAGGACAATCCCAATATCAGCCTGTGGCACGGTCAACTGGGCGTTTCGGTTCGCGTGGTGGACATCGAGGGCAACACCAAGTGGCCCATCGATCGTCCCGAGGGGCACAAACCCGAAGCGGCGGAAACTTCTCAAGTAGACAACCCCTCTCCAACCTACGGCGCAAAAATCGCCACCGAGCTCGCCGACGAGATGGCCGGAAAAATCGCAAAACTGTTCTACAAACACTCGGAATCTCGCGGACACATGCCGGGCGGGGACTGAAAACCAGGACCGCGCCACCGGCGCAACGCCCCCAAAAACAAGCAGATGCGCTCTCGATTGTAAAATAATCACCCTACAATCCGGATTTATGCTTGACGTGTAAGGTTATCACCTTATAATAGTGGTTGCTCAGAGAGGATGCAGACTGGAGTGGTATTCCAGTTCAAGTGCCGTGCCAACCGAGGTTGCAGTTTCGATTTGTCCGAGCCTTGAAATGAGGACGAAATGAAGAGGTTGCTTTCATCGCGCTTTTTACCGGTTGCCATCATCCTTATTGTCGGCGTGGTGCTTCTGGCTCAGAACATGGGAATCGCAAGTTCCCGTGTGCCGGCGGAAACGTCCACCACCGACCCGACACTGGCCGCATCGCCCGCTCCGCAGATGGACTGGGCGCTGGCGGGCCTGTTGACAGGCGGAGCCCTGATCACACTGCTCCGACCAAGACGAAGGAAGATCGTCCACGTAACCGCCAAATAGCTCCACAGCATCAATTGCAAACATAGCGCCGGGCATGGCCGCTTCCGCCCCGGCGCGGATCGGAATATTCGTCGGTCATTTTCCCCCATCCCGCGTGAGACGGCGGTTTCGCTGTCTGAATTCAAATCCAGTTATAATCTCCTTTCTTGTGTTGCATTGTCGCCGCGTAGTCTTTATTGTTCTCTGTTAACGGGCTCGGCGGTTGGCCGGGCGGGACTATTTTGCAGGCAACGATCAACAAGAGGAGTCAGTTATGATTCAAGTAACATGCGCATGCGGCGCAACCATGCAGGTCCAGGATGAGAATGCGGGCAAGCAATGCAAATGCCCCAAGTGCGGAGCGATATGCCAGATCCCCGCAGCCGCGGCGGCCGTAGAAGCGGCGCCCGCTCCAGCGGCAGCTCCACCAGCAGCACCAGCGCCCGCTCCGGCGGCAGCACCAGCGGCGCCTGTTGCAGGCAAGCGTCCCGGCGGTCTTACGGCGTTGGCGGTGCTGAACTTCGTCTTCGGCGGGTTTCAGATCATCGGCGGTTTGATGGGACTGGCCTGCAGCCAGGCCGTGTCGACTTCCCAGAGTTGGTCTGATCAATTTGGCCAAGCCATGCGTGAAGGCGCTCAGTCATCGGGAAATCGCGAGGCCATCAAGAGAACAAACGAGGTGTTCGGTGAAGCGGCGCAAAGCGCTTCCAGTTTCACCCTCATGTTCGGAATTCTGGGGCTTATCGTCGGTGCGCTTCTTATTACAGCGGGCATAGGCTACCTCAAGCAATCAAAAAAGACCGGGTGGACGCTCGGGAACATCTACGCAATTGTGGCGATCATCGGGGTGATTCTCCAGATAGCCATGATCGGCGTAACAGTCTGGTTCATATTCATCCTCGGTCTGGTTTATCCAATCGTAACGCTGGCGCTTCTGAACACCGCGTTCAAGGAAAGTTTCCCGAATCCGTAATTCGCGCACATCCCCGGATGTGCCTGGGGCCCAGCTTCTCCGGGCATGCCTGACCGCGAGTCAGGCATGTCCGCCCTGTTGGGCTGGACCGCGCACTGTGATAACGCAGATAACTGCAGTGGGATCGTTGGATGAATGAATAAGTGGCATTGTGCAATCAACGGCGCAAAGTATGGTCCGGTATCCGCCCAGGAGCTGCGCAATTGGCTGGCGGAGGGCAGGCTCAAACCTGCCGACTATGTCTGGTGCGAAGGCATGTCCGACTGGGTACCGTTCAACACTGTCGAAGAACTCAACTCCGGAATAGTCCCCCAGCCCGGCGGAGGGGTTTACATGCAAGGTCCCGGTCTGGCCGGTCCGCAGCAGGGAAACGGACTGGCAGTGGCGGGAATGGTCCTTGGGATCGTGAGCCTGGTCCTTATTTGCATATGGTTCGTTAGCTTGCCGTGTGCGATTGTAGGACTCTGCCTGAGCGTTGTGGGCAAGAACAAGGCACTGGAAACCAACTCGGGCGGAGGAATGGCCATCACCGGACTCGTCCTGTCATGCGTCACACTCGCTTTGTTAGTAGTATTATTAGTCATGTTCTTCATGGGGTTGGGCATGATGGGCAGCGCCTTTCGGAACCTGCCCAGGCCCCGTTGAGACCGGGCCGTTCTGACGTATTGCATCTCGGCTTGTCGCGCGTATAATGACCTACCCGGGACGAAATGTAATCCGGACCGACAGATTAGGAGTATTCCATGGCTGAGTGTAATTGTGGTGACAGCGATTCAACAACTGTAGGGCTCGACGCCCGCGTGCAGGAAGTTATCGATACGATTCGCCCGCTTCTGCAGGCCGACGGCGGCGATATCGAACTGGTGTCGGTCGACGCCGAAACGGGCAAGGTCTCCGTTCGCCTCCAGGGCGCCTGCAAGGGCTGCCCGGGCGCCGCGATGACGCTGAAGATGGGCGTCGAACGCCATCTCAAAGAGAAAGTGCCCGAAGTCACAGAAGTGGTCGCGGTTCAATAACCCGCCCCGCCGGCGCGCCGCAGTCCGGTGTTCTGTCCGAACAGTATTGTCGGCAGGTGGGCGGTGTGGATATCCACACAGCCTGATACGCCACAAGTTTAGATGCCATTGCCCTGCTAAACGGGGGAGACGGACGTTGATTTGGGGTTCTTGATACGGGACAATGCGGGCATGAAACTACACGTCCATATCCTGTGCGTATTGGCGGCGACGACGCTGAGTGCGGGGGGCACAATCATCGTCTGCGACATGTTGCGGGGCAAGGACGCTATGACTGTCCGCCGTGCCCACAACAATCAGCACCTCGAAATACTCGATGGCGACAAGTGCGTCCTGCGGTACAACTTCAAGAACGTGCCAGTGCCCAAAACCGCCAAGGGCAAGTACGCCGTCGCACGCGGCGACTACATCCACCCGCTCTATGGACCCCGCGGTGAGGTACTGACCAAGGACTACTCGCCCGAGCACCCCCACCACCGGGGCTTATACTGGGCCTGGCCGGAAGTGTTCTACAAATCCCAGAAACGCGACCTCCATGCGCTCCAGGGCGTCTTCGCCCGACCCGACAAAATCGTCGGCACAGTAACCGGAAAGGATTCGGCGACGATAGCAGCCGCCAGCAAGTGGCTCTGGGATACCGAGGAGATCGTCGCGGAGACGGCTACCATCACCTCCCGTAAAGCCATCGCCGACGGGCTGCGAATCATCGATCTGAAATTCGAGTTCACCGCACTGGTCGAAGGCGTCTCGATCGCCCGTCGCGGACAGAAGGCATACGGGGGCTTCAACATGCGATTCTCAGCGCGGAAGGACCAGAAGATCGTCAAATACACCGACCCGGTCGGCAAGAAGCCCCGGCGGGCCTGGGCACAGATCGTCGGCGTCCCGCCTGAGGGCAAAGATGCAGTGTCGGTAGCTGTCTTCCAGCACGCGGCGAACCCGCACTACCCCGGCGACTGGGTGGACTACCCGAAGTTGAACTGGCTCCAGCCGACATTCCCGTCCAAGGGCGCCAAATACGTGCTGACCAAGGGCAAGCCGCTCGTTTTGAGATTCCGCCTGTGCATTCAGAATGGCAAGATGACCGACAAGCAACTGGCCGAACAATGGATCGACTTTAACCGGCCAGCGAGGAGTAAATAATGAGCACTCGCAAAAAGAAAACTCTCTCTCGCCGCGGATTCATTAAGACTCTCGCAGCGGGCGCCGCGATTCCCGCCATCGTGCCGTCAAGCGCTCTTGGCGCCGGCGGGGCGGTCGCACCGAGCAACCGCATCGCAATGGGCTTCATCGGCACGGGCGGACGGATGAACGCGCTTTTCGGAGGATTCCTTCCGCAGAAGGACGTACAGGCGATCGCGGTGGCGGACCCGCGCGACAAAGCCCGCCTCGCCGCGGCGAAAAAAACAAAAGTAGACCCGAAGTCCTCCTACCGCGACTTCCGCGAACTCGTCGCGCGCGACGACATCGACGCGGTCGCCATCGCCAGCCCGGATTACTGGCACGTGCCGCTGTCGATAGCGGCGATCAAATCCGGAAAGGACGTCTACTGCGAAAAACCGCTGAGCAACACGATCTCCGAGGGGCGTTTGCTCGTCGATACGGTCAAGCGATACGGGGCGGTCTTCCAGCACGGAACGCAACTGCACTCGATGCGAACCGTCCACCAGGCCTGCCAACTCGTCCGCAACGGGCGGATCGGCGAACTCAAGCGGATCGTAATCGGCTCGCCGCCCGGCAAGCGCGCGGGCCTGCCCCGCAGCGAGGCCGTCCCGGCAGATATCGATTACGACCTGTGGCAGGGCCCGGCACCGCTGCGACCTTACAACTCGGTCGTCGTCAACAAAACCGGGTGGTACTTCATCAGCGACTACTCTCAGAGCGGTTGGATCGCGGGATACGGAGTACACGATCTCGACATCGCACAGTGGGCTATCGGCATGGGGCGGACCGGGCCTGTCGAGATCGAGGGGCGCGGCGTTTTCCCGGCAGACGGGCTTTACGATACGGTCATGGCCTACGAACTGGAATTCACGTATCCAAACGGCGTGAAACTGCTGATGACAGACACCTCGCGCAACCGCCACGGCGTGACGTTCCTCGGAAGCGAAGGAAAGGTCTACACGCGATACACCATCGAGACCGAGCCCAAGTCGCTTGCCCGGGCGGAATTCAGCCCCGGCGACACCCTCCTGGAAAAAAGTCCCGGGCACCAGCGGAACTTCGTGGACTGCGTAAAGAGCAGACAGGAACCGGTAACGTCAGCGGAAATCGCACACCGCGCGACATCCACCGCGCTGCTGGGCGGAATAGCTGTGAAACTCGGACGCAAACTCCGCTGGAACCCCGAGACCGAACGATTCATCGACGACCCCCAGGCCGACTCACTGTTAACCTGCGCAATGCGCCCGCCGTGGCGCCTGTAGCAACGAGGTATTCAAATGAAACTCAGCATTCAGTTGATGGTATTCCTCTCGCTTGTGATGGCGCCGGGCGTCGCGCCGGCGGCGACTTTGGACGAACCGGTCGCCACCGGCGGCGAAGCGGGCGGGATACCGCGCGGCGCTAAAAATCTGTTCCTCAAAGCCGCATGCACCGCCGACAAGGTCTGGTCCGATCGGAAACCGGAACTGGCGGTTAACGGTAATCGAGCGGCGGGCGATCACTGGGCCGGTCCGCCGATACCGGCAAAACATACCGTCGACCTGAAGAGGCCCGCGAAGTTCAACACGATCCGCATGATCACGTACTTCGACGGAAAGCGAAGCTACCAGTACCACGTGGAGGTCTCGACCGACGGGAAGACATGGAAGCAGGTCGTCGACCAGCGCAAGAACAAGGCGGCCGCCAAATCTTCCGGGCGCACGTTCAAGTTCGACCCGGTCACCGCACGATACATCCGCACCACATTCACGAATAACTCCAAGAATAATGAATCCGGCGGGCACATCGTGGAAATCGAAGGGTACATGATCGATCCGAGCGCAAAGCCCCAGCCCGCGACAAACGCCAAACCGCTGTCCGGGGCGACCGGCTCGGTCGACAAGCGGTACGATCGCGACGCGAAACCGCAACTGCCCGACTCGAAGGAATGGTCCTCCGTCGCGTGGCGCGGCGAGCGCGTACACGGCCAGTTTGTGATATGGACCGGCGCCGACCTGAAAGCTGTGACGCTTACGCCGACAGCACTTAAGGGACCGGGGGGCAAGACAATTCCCGCCGCCAGCGTCACACCGTTTTTCGTGCGATACACGATGGGCGGCGGGCAACTGCTCGGCGACATACTCGAACCGGCCAGGCCGATCGGCCTGCCGGGCAATTCGACGCGTCCGATCTGGGTCAGCGTCAACGTCCCCCCCGACGCCGCGCCGGGCGTTTACGGAGGCACGCTCGGGGTCAAGGACACCGCCGGTCATTCGGTGGCCTTCAAGCTGACCGTCGACGTGCTGAACAACGTTTTGCCCGCCCCGAAGCACTGGTCGTTTCACCTGGATTTGTGGCAGCATCCCTGGGCCGTCGCCCGCATTCACGGATACAAACCCTGGTCGCCGCAGCACTGGTCCAAACTCAGGGAAGTGCTCGCGCTGGCCGCCAACGCCGGTCAGAAATGCCTTACCGCCACCATAGTCGACCGTCCCTGGGGAAGGCAGACGCAGGATGCTTTCGGTTCGATGATCGCCCCGACCCGCAACTCCGACGGTTCGTGGACATACGATTACACGCTGTTTGACAAGTATGTCGCATTCGGTCTCAAGTGCGGTATCGACAGGCAGATCAACTGCTACTCGATGGTGCCATGGGGCAACAACCTGTACTACCAGGACGCCGCGTCGGGCAAGTACGTCAAGATCACCGCAAAGCCCGGATCGAAGGAATACAGCGATTACTGGTCGCCCCTGCTGAAGGATTTCGCAAAGCATCTCAAGTCCAAAGGGTGGTTCGACAAGACCACTATCGCCATGGACGAGCGCCATCTGGCAGACATGAAGAACATGATCGCCCTGGTCGACAAGGTCGCGCCGGGAATGAAGATCACGCTGGCTGCCAACAAGAACCTCGAATCCATCATCGACCGCATCCAGGACTACTCCTTTGCGATACGGTTCAAGTCGAACAGCGAGTTGAACCTCAAACGCGCCGCGCAAGGGCGCCAGACGACGTTTTACATCTGCTGCTCCCCGCGGCGCCCGAACACGTTCCCGTTCAGCCCCCCCGCCGAGAGCACGTGGCTTGGCTGGAACGCCGCGGCGCATCGATACACCGGGCTCCTGCGGTGGGCGTTTTGCAGCTACAATATCGACCCGCTGAAGACCACCGACTATCCGCGCCGCAGGTGGCCTACGGGCGACTGCTTCCTGATCTACCCGGGTCCGCGGAGTTCGATTCGGTTCGAGCGCCTGCGCGAGGGCATCCAGGATTACGAGAAGATCCGCCTGCTGCGCGAGGCCCTGACCAAACAGGGCGCCGCGGGCGCCGAGGGCCTGTCGAAGCTTGAAGCCATCCTCAAAACGATCACCAACCGCGACCACACCAACGTGGTAATAAAAGCCAAAAAAGCCCTCGAAGCCCTGTCGCGGGAAACGAAAATGCCCGCCGGCTGATTACTGGATCGACGCGTCGGGCAGTTCTTTTTTGATGCCTTCGTCGAGGGGCATTTTGTCCGGTAGCGCGCCGGTCTGCGACATCAGGCGCTGCAGTTCCTTTCGAAGGCGTTGGACCCTCTCGGCGTGCGCGGGGTCGTCGATGAGGTTGTGCAATTCGCCCGGATCGTTTTTCAGGTCGTACAGCTCGGATTTGTGGCGGTCGGGCTTGCCGTCGCCGTGGGGATAATGGACGTACTTCCAGCGGTCGGTCCTGACGCCCCGGACGTTGGGCGTATAGGGGAACTGCTTCTCGTAATTGTATTCGTAATACCACGACTTTCGCCATTTATCGCTCTTGCCTGCCAGCAGCGGCGCCCAACTCCGCCCGTGGATATTCTTCAGCGGCGCCGCGCCGCAGATTTCCAGCACGCTCGGGGCCAGGTCGATATTGAGCACCATCTGCGGAATCCTGGTGCCGCCCTTGATCAGCCCCGGATACCTCACCAGCATAGGCACGCGGATCGACTCCTCGTGCATCGTGCGCTTGTCGGTCATACCGTGCTCGCCGAGGAACATCCCATTATCGCCGGCGAAGATCAGCACGGTGTTGTCCAACTCGCCGATTTCCTTCAACGCCGCATACACGCGAGCGACGCTGTCGTCGATGCTCTTGATGGTGGCGGTATACGAACGCACGAAGCGGGCGAATTCCTTAACGCTCTCGGGGCGAGTGTCGGGAAACTTCTTGCGGAAACCGTATATCGGCCCGTATATCCCATGCCACGTGTCGATCCGCTGGTGGACCCACTTGGGCTTGCCCTTCAACGCAAAGGCCGACTTGGGATACTTGACCTCGATCTCGTCGAAGATTTTAGCGTATTTGGGCTCGGGCGTGAACGGCGTGTGGGCGGCCTTGTGCCCGAGGATCATCACGAACGGCTTGGTGCGGTCCCGCTTGAGCCAATCGACCGCCATATCGGTAACGCGAGTGGTGTAGTAGCCCTTCCTGACCTCGCGCCGGGCGTTCACGTTGAACGTATTGTCGAAGTACTTGCCCTGTCCCTGGTGGCTGACCCAGTAGTCGAATCCGGGGCGTGCGCTGTCGTCTTTCTCGCCCATGTGCCACTTGCCGATATACGCCGTCTCGTAGCCTTCCTGCTGCAGGCGCATCGGGAAGCTGGTCATGCGACTTGGGTAGTCGGTGAAGTTGTTGACCACACCGTGGGTGTGTGCGTAGAGGCCCGAGAGGAACGATGCGCGGCTTGGCGAGCAGAGCGACGTGGTGACGAACATGTTCTCGAACATCGCCCCCTCAACCGCGATACGGTCGAGGTTGGGCGTTTTGAGAAACGGATGCCCCGCGCAGCTCATCATGTCCCATCGCTGGTCGTCGGTGAGTATGAACACAACGTTAGGGCGCTTGCGCCCGTCGCCCGCCGCCCGCGGGGCGATACCGCCTGTGCGACATCCGACGGTTGCGGTTGCGGCTGAGAGCCCGACTGTCCTGAGGAATTCGCGTCGTTTCATGTTTGCCCTTTCGTTACCTGCGTGTGCGTTTCGAGTATCCGTTGCGGACACCCTGCATTTAACGCTCATACATGCCCGAGGTCCAATCATTTTCCGCGATATAATGTCGCAACGCTTGACAAGCGGCGCCGCGAGGGTGTATTGAGGTAAAACCATGTCTCAGAATATTGTTGTACGTCTCGCCGGCGCAAGCGACGGGGATGTTATTGTCGCGTTTAATCGTGCGATGGCCCTCGAGACCGAGGGCAAGGTGCTCGCCGAGGAGATATCTTCACGCGGTGTTGCGGGCCTCTTTGCGAATCCGAGCCTGGGTTTCTACGTTGTCGCCGAGAACGGAGGCGAGGTTATCGGGTCGCTGATGATCACGACCGAATGGAGCGACTGGCGGGCGGGCAGCTTCTGGTGGGTTCAAAGCGTTTACGTTCGCCCGGAGGCCCGGCGTCAGGGAGTCTATCGCAGCCTGTACAGGTTCGTCGGGGATATGGCGGACAAAGACCCCGACGTCTGCGGGTTCAGGCTCTACGTTGAACGGGAAAACTCGACCGCCCGGCAAGCGTACAAAGCCCTGGGCATGGAAGAAACCAACTACGTGATGTTCGAAGAACTCAAGGACGGGATAGACTACTACCGCTGACACCCGCAGACACCGGACTCCGGGCGCACAATTTATTTTGCATGCGGGTGAGGGTACTGGGATGCCAGCCAGGCCAGCGCGAACGCCGAGCCGCTGATGGCCACACCTATTCCCGCAATCGTCCAGTGAGCTGTCCTGAAGCACAGGACGGCGACGATCGCTGAGAAAAGACCCACATAACAAAGAAGCTTCTGATTACTCACATGCCGCAACATTGTCCAGACTCCCATATACCTCGAAGTGACGTCGACAGCGTAAATGTGCCCCGTGGTCCGGCGCCGATCCCACGGGCACATAATCATATCAATTATAGGCGCGAATTCCACTACCAAACCACAATATTTATGCGTATCGGCCCATAACGCCCCGCAATCCAGTATTCCGGCGGGTTTTATTTCCCCTCTGGGACGCCCCGGGTGGAAAAGACGGCGAAAATCGCTGCTGCACTGCGGGCGGTTGTCTGGTAGCATACCGCTATGAATTCTACGCTCGACTCAGCAAAACCCAAACAATGGGCTGTGACGATACTCCTGGGGTCGCTGTTCCTCAGCGGTATATCCAGTATTATCAACCAGGTGGTCTGGCAGCGGTCGGTGGGGATATACCTCGCCGGGGCTGAGACCATCAGTTCAATGATCGTCGTGCTGGTGTTCATGCTGGGCCTGGGCCTGGGCGCCCACGCGATGGGGCGCTGGGCCGGAAAGCCTGGCAACCCTCTGCGAACGTTGGGGGTCGTTCAACTGACATTGGCACTGGCAAACGCGGGGGTATGCTACCTGCTGACACTGGACATCAGCGAATCGATATTCGCATTCCAGCGAATGGCCGTTTCGATCGGTATACCTTTGCGGGCGCTTTACGCGATCGTATCGGCCGGTCTGCTGCTGGTCCCGTGCTTCCTGATGGGCCTGACGATACCGCTGGCTTCGGAGGGCTGCCAGAGGCAGTTGAACTACGAGGAGAAACGCCTCCTGAGCGTCCTGTTCTTCCTGAACACGCTCGGGGCGGTTCTCGGGGCGCTGCTCAGCGGATTTGTGATCATGCCCATTATCGGTCAGAAGTCCGGTCTGGTAATCGCGATCCTGCTGAACTCGCTGGCCGGAGTGCTGGCGATATCCCTGGGCAGGCACCGTGCCGTCCGCACCGCGCCGAGCGAAGAGGTCCCGGGCAAACCGCGGGGCCCGCGCCCCACCTGGCGCCCTCATCCGGATCTGGTGCTCGGGTTTGCATTGGGGTTTGCTTCGCTGGGATTCGAGATGTACCTGTTTCGGATCGCGGCGCTGTCGTTTGCTTCGCGCCCGTACGTGTTCTCAACCGTGCTGACGGCGTATCTGCTGCTCTGGTCGCTGGGTGTCTATCTGGCGAAGGGACGCAAAGACCGCATACCGCTTTATCTGGTGCTGACGGCCGTTTCCATGGCGCTCGTACCGGCGTTACGGGCGATGTTCTGTCCGGCGACGGCGAATCCGAAGCTGGGCCCCGAAGCAATGAAAGTAATGATCCCCTGCCTCATCCCGTGCTTCGGTTTCGGTATCCTGTTTACGCAGGTTGCCACCCGTTTCGTGAAGTCCTGGGGACGGGACGTCGGGAAGTACTTCGGATACAACACGTTCGGAAGCTGCCTGGGTATCCTCACCGTTACCCTCGTCGGATTCGAGTTCAATCCGGACTACAGCGTATTCGTCATCGCCGCGGGCATGGGCATGATGATGCTCTACCTCCGCCGCGGATGGGGGGCTCGCGATGCATGGAGCAACCACCGCCCGCTGATCGCTCCGGCGCTGGTCGCGTTAGTGGTCGTACTGGCAGGACAGTTGGGCTTGAGGGTCGCGGGGGTATCGCTGGCGCCACAGCCCTCGGACGTGACCGCTTCGTACTACGGTAAGGACGGCGTGATCGAAGTCAATAACAAGCTCGACATGCGATGGGACGGGTTGTGGCATTCCTTCCTGGTGCAGGACGGAAACCAGGTGGGCAGTTGCAACTGGAAGTTGGCGATGGTCCCGCTTCTGTGCCACCGGGGCGAAAGAGCCCCCGATGTATGTGTGGTCGGACTGGGTACGGGTATAACGTCCGCCACGCTCGCCAAATCGAAACTCGTCGACCGCGTCGACTCTTACGAGATCAACGAGGTGCTCAAGCGAATATTTCGGGACTATCCCGCCGGGACAATGAACGTCGCGACGAATCCGAAAATCCACATAATGTGGCAGGACGGGCGAGCGGGCCTGGCGTTGAACGCCGACAAGAAATACGACCTGATCACCCAGCAACCGCTTTATCTCGTGCAGAGCGGAAGCAGTTGTCTGCTGTCGAAGGAATACATGGAACTCATCAAATCCCGCCTCAAACCCGGAGGCGTATTCTGCATCTACAGCAATTCCATGGGCTACGTCGAACAGGCCGAACTCGTGCGCGCCACGGCCGCGGCCGCATTTAAACACTGCGAAAGCTTCGGCGGAGGATATCTGCTTGTAGTCTCCGACTCGCCGATAGTCTATACCGAGGAGTCCATTGAAGCCAAACTCGAAAGCGAAGGCGACGGGCCGCTCGCAACCGAATGCAGGTCCGCGCGGATGGGTGTGGACAATCTTGTGAAGTACCACGATTCGCCCCGCATGAATTGGAAATGCCCGTACATCATCACCGACGACCACCCGCTCGTCGAATACCCCCACATCGTCAAATACCTCGTAGACCGCGCCCGAGCCCGCAAGAACAATTAAACAGGCGACTGTCCCTAATTGTTTGCGATAATTAATTAGGGACAGTCACCTATTGTTTACCCTACGGTTTGGGCGCCCCGCCGGGAAAAGTCTCGAGCAGTGCTTTGGCGGCGGCGGCGGTTTTGGTCTTGGGGTACTTCTCGACAATCTCCAGGATGAGTTCTCTTGCCAGGTCGAATCTCTTGTTGCTGGCGTAGAGTTTCACCATTCTGAGTTTCTTGGCGGCGGCTTCGGGGCTCGCGTCGATGATTTTCGTGCTCGGCAGGGTGGTTGTAGGCTTGATTTTGTGCGGCAGGTTGACCGTCTCGGCGGTGAAGACACCGTCGACGGCCGGCGGGTCCCATCGCAATTGTCTGAGGATGGCGGGTTTGATACCCTTCAGTGTTGTCCGGTACGTTGCGATGTCTTTGCGGAGCTTGATGCCCTGGTTGGTGGCGATGCGGATCTTGGGAACGATCGGCGCGCCTTCCTTCCTGAGAGCATTCCTCTTGTTGTTTGATGTATCGATATCCCGCTGTATTCGCGTGTGCTCCTCGAGGACGGCGCGGCGGCTGTAGTAGTAATTGCCATTTTCGTCTCTGGCGTAAAGGCGGTTGCGATTCCTCCGGAGTTCCCTGTCGAGTTCGTCAAGCCTCTTGTTCTGCTGGATGATCTGGGAGTTGATCCGCTTGATATCGGCCCGCATGGTGAGTTCTTCGGTACGGGCCTTGTTGTATGCGGTTTCAGCCTTTGTGAGCTTGGCCTCTAGCTCCGCCCGCTGAGACTTGCAACTGACATAAATCGAATTGATCCTGTTGTAAGCGTCCTTGTAGACCTGGGATTTCTGGAACTTGTCCTTGAGCTTGTCCATGATCCGCTTTTCGCGATCGCCAAGTTTCGGAGGGGACGGGGCGTTATCGAACCATGCGGCCAGTTGCCCGGCATTGTTGAGAATCGAAGCGTCGTCGGAGTTGAACTCCAGAGCCCGGGCGGTGGCGGTCAGGGCGTCGAGGTACTTATTGGACCGTCCCATCATGTATCCGATCATCGCCCATGCCAAACCGGCGTCGGAGTCCTGGGCCGCCAGTATCCTCGCGGACATGTAAGCCGCCCTGGGCCTGCCAAACCGCAGCATACGTCGCATGTATGCGCTGTTGAGCTGCGGATCCATCCGGTTCAGCCCGCACGCCTTGGTGTAGGCGCGCAGCACGACCGACGGATCTTCGGAGGTCTTGATTACCTGGATGTAACCGGCAAGCGCCTTTGCCGCCGACACCTTCGCCGGTGCGGTGGTCGGCTCGGCCGCGCCGCAGGCGCGCACCGGCGCCAAGGTCGACATACCCCCCGCAAAAATCATCGCCAGGCAAATCGAACTGACGCGTCCTGACCGATTCATATACATCTCCCGAATCTCAGGCGGGTAAAATCTCTTCCTGAATATTATAACGCATAAACGCCTGAAAGGTTACCGCTTTTCTTGACCGGCGGGCGCGGCGCGGCTAGGATTGCAGTATGATCCTCGTACTCGACAACTACGACAGCTTCACATACAACCTGGTCCAACGCATCGGAGAACTGGACAGCGGTTGGGAATTGCAGGTCATCCGCAACGACGTGATGACCGCCGAGCAGGCCGCCGAACAGTATAACCCCACGCACCTGATCATATCGCCCGGACCATGCACGCCAAACGAAGCCGGCGAGTCCATGAACTTCGTCAAACACTTCCACGGAAAAATACCGATACTCGGCGTCTGCCTCGGACACCAGAGTATCGCGCAGGTTTTCGGGGCGAGAATCATCCGGGCCGAAAGGTTGATGCACGGTAAGACCAGCGAAATCACCCATGACGGACAAGGCGTATATGCGGACCTGCCCGACCCGTTCACGGCCACCAGGTATCACAGCCTGATCGTGGATCCGAGCAACCTCGACGATGACTTCATCGAAACCGCATGGAGCGTCGACCGCCGCGAACTGATGGGCATTCGGTCGCAGACCTGCCCGACACACGGTGTGCAGTTCCACCCCGAGAGTTTCCTGACCGAGATCGGACACAAACTCCTCGAAAACTTCCTGAAAATCTGATCGACCGCCTCTACCCGGTTTTCTCGGGTCAACCGACCGATCCGTCGAACATCTTCTGCGCGGCGTCGGCGATGTTCCTGGGACTCAGCGAGGCCATCTCGAGGGTCTCTTCGGGACTCTTGGCGCTCTTGGGCGTGTCGGTCACGTACATCGTCCTGACGGTCACGCCGAGATCGCTTGCTGCCGCGGCGGCACAGATTTCGTCGCCTACGCCTCCGGCGAAGTTGTCTTCGACCACCAGTATCTGTCCCCTGCAGTCGTCACCGATCTTGAGTATTTCTTCGGTATCGAGCGGTATGGAATACGCGTCGATGAGACCCGCGTTGAGCCCGGCGGTTTCTTCGAGCAGTTCAATGGCCTGGCGGGCGACGTGAACCATGTACCCGCTGGCGACGATGGCGATATCCTCACCGTCGATAAGATGCTTGAACCCGCCCATCGTGAACTCTTCGTCGGAATCGTAGATGAAGGGCACGTCCGGGCGATGGGTCCGCATGTAGCACATACCGTCGACGTTGGCCATCAGTTCAGTCAACTTGAACGCGCTGACCGCGTCCGAAGGCAGCATTACCCTGACCGCCGGAGCCCCGTCGGTGCGCCGGCGCGAGTGCGCGATGCTCCGGAAGAACGCCACGTCCGGAAGGGACATCTGGCTGGGTCCGTCTGCGGCCAGCGATATACCGGCGTGCGAACCGCACAGTTTGATGTTCGCGTGCGAGATCGCGGCCATCTCAATCTGGTCGTAGGCTCGGGACATGAACTTTGCGAAGGTCGAAACGAACGGGATCCGCCCCGCCGCCGCCAATCCGGCGGCTGCGGAGATCATGTTCTGCTCGGCAATTCGAGCTTCGAAGTAGCGGTCCGTGTATTTCTGGGCGAACATTTCGCTGAAAGTGGAGTTTTTCACGTCCGCGTCGATACCGACGATCCGCGGATCGGCGCCAATTGCCAACAGGGCGGCGCCGTATGCCCGGCGTGTCGAGAGTTTCTTCTCGGCGAGCGGACCTTCCCACCCGGCAGCCGTCAGGGCATCTTCGAACGAACCGGCGGATATCTCCTCGCCGCCCGGGGCTTCGATAACCTGCGGTGCGGGAATTTCAGCGGCCGCCGCGTCGTCGCCGTCAGCGACACCGAGTTCGGCGGCCTTGGCGTCGAGATCAGCCAGCGCCTTGAGCAGCCCTTCAGCATTCAAAACCTTACCGTGATAGCTGCGGTCCTGCAATTCGGTAACGCCCCAGCCCTTTATCGTGTTGGCTACTATCGCGATCGGTTTCTCGCCGGCTTCTGCCGACAGTGCTCCGATTACCTGCTCCCAGTCGTGCCCGTCGATAACCTTCACGTCGAAACCGAACGCTTCGAGCTTGCCCTGCAGCGTCTCGGCGGATTGCTGCGATGAAACGTAGTCGCTCTGGCCTTGCCCGTTGCAGTTGAAAATCGTGTATACGCTCGTCAGCTTGTGGTCCGCGATGAAGTCCAGCGCTTCAAAGATCTGTCCTTCGCGAGACTCGCCGTCACCGCAGATGCAGTAGATTTTTGCGTTACCGCCCGCGACTCTGTTCCCACACGCCAGTCCCGCGGCCACCGACAGCCCCTGCCCCAGCGAACCGGTGGCGGCATCGAAGAACGGGAAACCGACAGCCGGATTCGGATGCCCGTCCAGCACGCTGTCGCCTTCTCGCAGCGTCAGTGCGTCGTCGAAGCGAAGTTCCGACGGTTGATCGGAAGTTCCGACGATCCCGCCGAGTTCGCAATATGCCGCGTATATCACGGGCACAGCGTGCCCTTCGGACAGGACGAGTCTATCGGCGCCCTTGTTCCACGGATTCTTCGGATCGTACCGCATCACGCGATACATCAGTGCGGTGGTGATGTGCAATAGCGACAGGGCGCTTGAGGGGTGTCCGCTGCCCGCCTGAGTGCACATCTTCGCAATCTGCCTGGCCAGCTTAATCGCCTTACCATCCAGTGCCTTGTAGTCTGCCATATCGTTCTCCAATACCCCCATGACTCGCATGCGGGCGCCCTGTTCACTGTTTGCCTGTATAATACAAAAGGCGAAAGCGATAACACACCGCTTTCCACCTCTAGGGCTCAATAAGATATCCAAATCCCATGCACAAGGCAAGATAAAAGGTCTGGATTTGGGATTTGATTTCGGATTTGGAACATGTTAACTACACTGGCGTGACAGATATGGCATATTCGACAGAAAAATATCGTATCCCCCATCCCTGTATGGATCAGTTCCCCTCGGCATATGTATCGGTAATGGTGGCGAGACCTTTGAAGTGTACGAAGCCCGCAGGCGTGTCATCTGCAGCCTCTCGATTGACCAGTATCGTCGCGTTGCCCTGCATCACCAGGGGTGACGACGACAGGCCGATAATCGTGCCCGCAATCTCACCCGAAATATTCGAGTTGCCCAGGAAGGAGAACTGGTCTGCCGCTATCGTCCCGTTGATGCTGTTCACACTACCGCAGAATTGCACACCAAAGCCCGGGGCGAGGATGACCGTTCCGTCCTGGGCCTTGACGGCCTGGAACTCAGGGGTGTCGGGCAGGGCGTCGACACCGGGGGCGGTGACCTGGCCTTTGAAGAGGAGTTCGTTGGGACCGGCCAGTCCGGTGGCGTCCTGGGTGACTATGATCGCGTTGAGCACAGCCTTTGACTTGAAAGTAACCGTGTTGGGCGACTCGATGTACAGGATACCGTTGATTACGGTGTCCTGCTTGAATTCGGGATTTGTGCCGGCGAGTATACGGGCATTGTTTACGACCAGACCCGGACCGTCGAGATTGGTATCGGAGTCGATCACAGTGGTAGTCAAGCCTTCAAAAGGCGTGAGGTCAAGTTCGGGGAAATCGGGATCTTCCGGGAGGCGGTGTACGTGATTGTCGACTATCTCGGCGATATCGGATGAACCGCCCACGCTCAGCCCGCCGCCCTGGAGGTGTACCGAGTCTACACCCTCGGCCGTCAGGAACAGGTCGCCGCCAATAGTGGCGCTCCCGCCAACTGAAATCGCAAAGGCTTCCTGGTTTACCGACAGGATGTTTGCCTCGTCCGACGACGTCATACCGTCAATAGTCGCATTCCCGCTGACGGATATGCTCCCTTTGGACGCGACGGCGTAATTGAACGCATCGGCCGAAACGGACACCATCTTCATGTCGAGACTGACCGTCCGCGACGCCAACCCGCACGATCCGGTCGAAGTCAGGCGGCAGCGCGGCGTGCCCTCCGCATCGGGCGCCAGGACGGAGACCGAACAAGTAAAACTCGACGCCCCCGCGCTAATCTCCGGCAGCGAGATCGTGGAGCCACTGTAAGACACCGTCTGATCGCTTACGTTGGCCGTCCCGTCGACTATACTTGCGAGTCCCCCGGACAGGTTCTCCATGAGAGTCTCGCTGTTCGTGGCGGCGGGCATTCTGAGTCTGGCGAAACTCATGATCATGAACTGCAGCCCGCTCTCAGCCGACAACTGGGCCGAAATGGCGTCTTTCATGTGCTGGTTGCGACTGAGATTCACGTTAGTCGAACTTGCCAAGGCGACCGTCATCACGGTCATCAGCGCAAGCATCACAAGTGCAAAGATATATGCAACACCGTGTCCGGATCGAGGCGGTCTCTTGCGACCCCTCCCATTGATGGGATTGATTTGATAGCGCAAGTACATTTTCCGTATCCTTCCAACCGCCCTGTGCCTATAGGAAATGTACGATATATATACCCGACAAATCACAAATTCCCCGCATATTTGCGCACAAACACGCGGGGATTTTTGTTACCGTAACGAACTGTCTTAAAACGATTTACTCAGCTTCGATCTTCAGCCCCCCCAAGGGCGAACCATAGCACGCACCCACGCGGGCTTTTCGTATTGACTACCAGAGCCCCCAAGGCTCGCGGGCCGCCCGGTCGAGCCAGCGGGCCGCTTCTTTGTCACCGATGATCTCTTCCTTGACCGGGTCCCACTTCAAAGGCCTCTTGAGCCAGTAAGCGATATTGCCCAGGTGAGCATGGGTGGCGGTGCGGTGTGCGACCTCGATATCGCGGAAGGGTTTCTGGCGAGTGCGTACGCAATGGAGGAAATCTCCGATCAGACCGCCGCTGCCTTTGTAGTTGGGAATCTGAATGTTCGGGGGCGATTTCTTTCGCGTACCCTTGGGTCCGGGAATCTTGCCTTCAGAGCCCTTGAAACACAACTGCGCCCATCCGCCTCCGTGGTAGATCTTCACACCATTGGCGAACTTGTAGGTCAGTTGTTTGACGTCTTTCCCGTCGGGCGGGGTGATCTCGATCGGACCGGTCATGTGCAGTTGCAGGGCGAACATCGCCCCGCCGAACACGTGGCAGCCCCAGTCGGTCATACCGCCGCCGGAATAATCGCGGTACGGGCGGAAACCTCCCCTGATCAAATTCGGATGGAACGGGCGCTTGGGCGCCGGACCAAGCCACATGTCCCAGTCGACACCGGGGGGCGTTTTCTCGCCCTTGAGATGGCAGGGGCCCGACGGACCGCCGACATTCACCCAGGCCTCTTTGACCTCACCGATCGCGCCGCCCCGGACCATCTTGTGGAACCAGTTGTAGTCGCCCCATACCCGCTGGGATCCGCCGGAGAAAACCCGACCGTAGCGCCGGGCGGCCTTGACCATCGCGCGCCCCTGGCGGATCGTCAAAGTTTCGGGCTTCTCGCAGAAGACGTCCTTTCCGTGCTTCATCGCCTCGATGGAAATCCCCGCATGCCAGTGGTCCGGTGTGCCGATCAGTACAGCCTCTATGTCCTTTCGCCCGGTGATCTCCCGGAAGTCGGTGTACGTCTTGCAATCTTTGGACTTGTAGCGCCCGTCGACCATGCCCTTGGCCTTGGCGCAATGGTCGGCGACAACGTCACAAACAGCGACCACATGAACGTTCTTGTGTCCCAGGAAACCGCCCAGGTCTCCACGGCCCCGACCGCCCATTCCGATACCGCCAACCGTGAGCCGGTCGTTTGCGCCGAAAACTTTGGAGTTGATGAACAGTGGAACCGCGGCGGTGAGGGCTGCTTTTTTCATGAAACCGCGACGCGTTGCTTGTGACTTATCCGCCATGTTAGTATCTCCGTTGCTCAGTTAGTTCGTTGCTTCTGTTTTCCGCTGTTGAACGACAAGATCGGCGTGTTCAAGTATCAAGTATACTTTTCGATGCCCCTGATGCAATCGCAAAAATCCGCCGCCGGAACCGCCCTCTTGCGGGCGAAGGCATCAACGCTCTACACTGTCCGGTGTAATGACCGCATCGAACGATGACATGCTGCGATACCAGCGACAGATGGCCTTTGGCGAAATCGGCCTGACCGGGCAGCGCGCGCTACAGGCGGCTTCAGCACTCATAGCCGGTGTCGGAGGACTCGGTTCGTGGGCGGCTGAACTTCTGGCCAGGAGCGGAGTCGGACGCCTGGTAATCGCCGACGACGACAAAGTAGACCTGACCAACATCCACCGCCAGGGACTTTACGATCAGACCGACGCCGCTGAAGGCAAGCCCAAGGTCCACGCCGCAGCCGAGCGGTTGGCGGAAATCAACTCCGCGGTGATCGTCGAACCCCACCAGCTCCGCGTCGATGCGGGCAACATCGCCTCCCTTGCCGGTCGGACCGACCTGATAATCGACGGGACGGACAACTTCCTGGCGCGATTCATCATCAACGATTACTCGGTCAAGTATTCGCTGCCCTGGATCTTCGCGGGCGTGGTAGCGTCCGAAGCCCAACTGATGCCCGTGATCCCGTCGAAAACCGCCTGTCTGCGATGCGTTTTCGACGCCCCGCCGCCGCCCTGCACCGATCCGACGTGCCGCGAGATCGGCGTGCTCGGACCGGCCGTTGCGACCATAGCGGCCATGCAGACCGCCGAAGCAGTAAAGATACTCGCCGGCAGGTCCGATGCGGTATCGCCGTTCCTGACGAAGATCGACTTCTGGACGAATCAGATCCAGCGGCTGGCGGCCGACAGATCGCCGGACTGCCCCTGCTGCCGGGGCGGGCACTTCGACTATCTCGACGCCTGAGGGCGGCGCATTCCGGAGAATGGAGTCTTACCGGGATCGACAGAACCGTGTTTCGAAACCACGTTTAACCGAACGTCCTGGTGACGGCCGACTCAATGCCCGAGAATAGCGCAGGCCCCCCGCGTCGGAGGTTGCGCAGACTGTAACCGCCCTCCTGTACGACGAGCAGTGGCAGGCCCATCGATCCCAGTCGTCGGCCAATCCGGTTCATCGTGCTGACGGGCACGCGAAACGATCCCGTAGGATCTCCCTTGAGCATATCGAACCCCAGCGATACCACCAGCATGGCGGCCTTAAAACGTTCGATCTGGTCGACGGCCTTTTCAAAGGCGCCGATGTGCGCCTTTCCGTCCGCACCCTCCGGGAGCGGGAAGTTGCGATTGAACCCCAACCCCCGCCCCTCTCCGGTCTCGTCGGCAAAACCGCTGAAATGCGGGTAGGCGATGCGGGGGTGGCCGTGGATCGAGAGTGTGAGCACGTCGTTTCGATCGTAGAAAATATCCTGCGTTCCGTTACCGTGGTGGTAGTCGATGTCGAGCACGGCGATCTTGCCCACCTCGCTGAGTCTGTGGGCGGCGATTGCGGCGTTGTTGAAGTAGCAGAACCCGCCGAACGTGCGCTTACCGGCGTGATGCCCCGGGGGGCGGCAAAGGGCGTAGGTCACCGGTCTGCCTGAGAGGAGTTCTTCGGTGGCGGTAAGGGCCACATCCACCGCGCCGCGTGCCGCCTCGTAAGCGTTGCGGTCCAGCGGGGTGAATGTATCTACGCAGTAATACCCCGCCCGGACGGCGAGATCCCTGGGCGGTCGTTCAGGCCGGCGTATGGGAAACACGTAAGGGTAGACGGGGCGGTTCGACTCGAGCTTCCGGCAGACGGCCTTGAGGTAATTCACGAAATCGGCGTCGTGGACGGCGCGAATCGCCCTCTCCCCGAACCGTCGCGGCGCAATGTCGGCGAACAGACCGATAGGCTCGATCCCTTCGAGGACCGCTCCGATTCTCGCGGGGCGTTCGACGTATCCTCGTTGATGGACGAGGTGCATGGCGTGCTTTCTGGCGACCACCAGAGCGAAGGGTTTCTCCAACCGGCTGGACTGCACCTCGCAAACGTTCGATCTGCGTTTGACGTACCGCGGCGCTCGGAATTGCACCGGGTCGTCCGTGATCGATTCGACCACCCGTTCAATATAATCCGGGTCGACCTCCCGGCTGTGCTTCCGCCGGATGATGAGACGGACGGCAAGGCGGGCCTCGTCCCGTGAAAGAGGCGTCGTGCGGCCCAGCCCGTCGAACAGGAGGAACCCCGCCGGTAGACGGGGAGTCGGTATTTCGTAAATCGTGTTGATGATGGGGTACACGCCGTATCGTTCGTAGAACCGAAGGCGCTGACGGCTCTGGGCCAGTTCGATCGTATCGTGAACGTCAGCCGGCTCGTCGGACAGCGACTCGATGTACATTCCGCGCGAACCAAGCTGGCGGACGGCGTCGCGGGCGCCCTCGTACAACGCGCCGCCCAGACCGCCGCCCTGGATCTTCGGGGCGATCCCGATAAAGTCGAGAAACGAACTGTTGATCTCCGGGAAGTGCAGGATTAGCGCAAAACCGGTGACGCGCCGGCGAGCACCCTCGGAGACCAGCAGCAGCGCCCGGTATCCGTATCGGAACGGGTGGTCCAGTATGTGCGGTATCTTCTCCGCATAGCCGGGAATGTAGGCGAAAACCGCCCGGAAAATATCCTTGACTTGCTCGATGCGGTCGCGGTCGGCCGGTAACCCGGTACTGTAGACGCGTCGGATTCGTATCATACTTGTTATCCCGTCGACCTGATGAGACAGCCGGGGGCGCCCTGACCGGACACCGGATACTGATACTCGCTGATATCTGTGCTAACGTACCTTTGTTCGAATCCACTGTCAAGACGGTCCGTAGCATCCCGAGCGCTTCACAACGGGTCCGCTTTCGGTCCCCGCCGCGAAAAACACCCCGTGAGAATGCGTTTGCACTGGGCCAATCAGCCCGGAGTGTTGAATCTCGGGGACAAATCGAGTACATTCTGATTCGGCTGGACGCATGCCCGCAAGGCGATGCGGAAATCACTCTCGATCACTAACACAGGAAATCAGCCATGGGCAGAATCTACAACGACATCACCGAGACGATCGGAAATACACCGCTTGTAAAAATCCGCAACCTTATCAAATCCGATGCGACGGTGCTGGTCAAGCTTGAGAGTTTCAACCCGATGGCCTCGGTCAAAGACCGCATAGCGCTGGCAATGATCCGGACCGGGGAACAGAACGGAACGATAAAGCCCGGGTCAGTCATTATCGAACCGACGAGCGGTAATACGGGAATCGGACTGGCGCTGGTCTGCAAGGCCCGGGGTTATCGCTGCATACTGACCATGCCCGATTCCATGAGCGCCGAGCGCCGCGGCGTGCTGGAGGCCATGGGCGCCGAGGTCGAACTGACGCCCGCCGCAGCGGGAATGACCGGCGCCATTCAGCGGGCCGAAGACCTCCTGACCGAGATCCCCAACGCGGTCATGCCGCAGCAGTTCACCAACCCCGCCAACCCCGAAATACACAGAACAACCACCGCGATGGAAATCTGGAACGATACCGACGGGCAGGTCGACATAGTGATAGCCGGCGCAGGTACGGGAGGCACGATCTCCGGAATCGCCGCCGGACTGAAGGAACGCAAACCCTCGGTCCGGGCCATTGCGGTCGAACCCGCCCAGAGCGCCGTGCTTACCCAAACCGCTTCAGGCGAAGAACCCAAGCCCGGATCGCACAGGATCCAGGGCATCGGTGCGGGATTCATCCCCGAAGTGCTGGATGTCGACCTGGTTGATGAGATCATCGCCGTAGACGATGCGGACGCCTTAATATGGACGCGCCGGGCGGCCGACGACGAAGCGCTGTTCGTCGGAATATCCTCCGGAGCGGCACTGAAGGCCGCCGATACCGTCGCCCGCCGATCGGATTCCGCGGGCAAGACAATCGTGGTAATCTGCCCCGATTGCGGTCAACGGTATCTATCGGCAGGCGTCTTCAGAACAGCAACCAGCACACCCGTCGACATCGACTGACAGAAAGGAACAACCAGACCATGATTCATGTAATTGCCACAATCCGCATCGCGCCCGGTAAACGAGACGAATACCTGGAAATTTTCGCGCAGCTCGTTCCAAAAGTTCGCGCCGAGCAGGGGTGCCTGGCATACGGACCGGCGGTTGACGTCGACAGCGGTATCAGCGTGCAGATGCCCCTGCGCGACAACGTGGTTACCGCGGTTGAACAGTGGTCCGACCTCGATGCGCTCAAGGCCCACATCTCTGCGCCCCACATGGAAGAGTACAAGGAAAACGTAAAAGATATCGTTGTCGGACTCGACCTCCAGATACTCCAACCGGTCTAACCCCTACATACAATCAATGCGCAGTTTCGTCGACCTCCATACACACTCCAACGCGTCTGACGGACGCAGCACACCGACCGAGGTGATCGCCCTGGCCGATCGCATCGGCCTTGCGGCGGTGGCCCTCACCGATCACGATACAACCGCCGGTCTGGCGGAGGCCCGCACCGCCGCCGAGAGTTTCGGCGATCTGAATTTCGTGCCGGGAATCGAATTATCGGCAATGTTCTCTTCCGGGAGCCTGCACATTCTGGGCCTGGGGATAGACGAAAAAGCGCCCGAGCTGAGCGCCCTTACCCGGAACCTAATCGAGGCCCGCAATCAGCGCAATCCGAAGATAATCGCACGCCTCCGGGAACTCGGTATGGACGTGGAATTTTCCGACGTCCTGGCGGTAATGTCCGACTCTCCAACATCGACCGGAGATCGCGTAGTCGGCAGGATGCATATCGCCGAAGCCCTCCGCCGCAAAGGCTACGTACACTCAACGGCCGAAGCTTTCAAACGCTACCTGGGCGACACCGGATCGGCCTTTGTAGACAAGGAGAGACTCGCACCACGCGAAGTTATCGAGCCGATTCACCGGGCCGGCGGTCTTGCGATCCTCGCGCATCCGGTGCATTTGGACTACGGGAACTCGGCCCAACTGACCCTGATGATTCGCCGGCTCGTTGACGCGGGCATCGACGGACTCGAAGTTGTCCATCCCGACCACTCGCCCCTCCAAAGCCGCACCTGCCTCCAGCTTGCAAGACGCCTGGGACTGGTGGCGACCGGCGGTTCGGACTATCACGGGCAAGCCAAACCCCACGTCCGCCTGGGCCGCCCCCGCCTGCCCCTGAACCTCCTGGGCGATAAACTCAAACAAAGACTACTGGGTTAATTTCAGCGACCAGTAATCAGTGACAAGTGATCGGTGATCGGTGACGGTTATCAGTTAACGGCGAACCGCTCGAGGTTTCCCCGCCGTTCGCCGTTACCGCTTGCGGTTTCGCGCGTCGTTCGTCGTTTGTCATTCGTCGTTTATCGCGCTCCGTTCGCCATCCTCACACCGTTCGCACCACGCCCACCACAACGCCCTGGATTTCGAGGTTGTCCACGTAGATCGGATCGTATGCTTCATTCGCCGGTTGGAGGCGGTAACCGTCTTTTTCCCGGAAGAACTTCTTGAGCGTTGCTTCACCGTCTTCGAAGAGCGCCACCACCGTCTCACCGTCGCGGGCGGAACTCGTCCGGCGGCAGATCACGTAGTCGCCCTCGCGGATCTGCTCGTCTATCATGCTGTCACCGACAACGCGAAGTGCGAATGTGTCTGCTGAGTGGGGAAACATTTCGCCCAGATCGAGGCTCTGGGTGTCCTCGATCGCCTCCAGGGGCATACCGGCGGCAATTTGCCCAACAAGCGGCATGCGGACGGCGGATTCGTCGGAAAACTCAAACTTGTCAGAAACCTGCAAAGAGCGAGCCTTGTGCTTTTCGCCTCGAAGCAGCAGTCCTTTTTTTTCCAGGGCTGCGACGTGTTCGAACACGGTCACTTTTGTCAGGGCCAGGTGATCCCCAATCTCCTGCATCGTCGGGGAATAACCGTTGCGGATACGAAAGCCTCGAATGTACTTCAGTATCTCCAGTTGTCTCGGCGTTACCGTCTCGCTTCGCGAACGTGCAGTTGTCATTTGCGTTCTCCTGACTCGTTTTGACCGCTACAAGCGTGAATGGTTTCCCGGCGAGCACCTTTGCCTGCTGCCTGCCTGACATCGCAACATCTTCAATCGGCGCCGAACCTGCCGCCAGGACCTGCCCATGAGGCCGACCGCCACCAGTCAACAGACGCCCCAGGGCGTCCAAAACCCTGCCCAACGCGCCCAAAGCCCTGTCGAAGGCTCCGGCAGCGGGGCGTAAGGTGCGTGGAGCCCGGGCTTCTTCGCAACCGCGGGGGACTTCGGTCCACTGAATACCACCGGGACCCAGGCTCACCAGCGGAGGGCTCAGTGCGAGCATGACAGCTTCCAACGCCACAGACTCGCCCATCACCTCATCGGACGCCGCAATATACGGTTTCTCCGACTCCGGCCAGGCATACACATAATCGCCGCCCGGACCAAACTGACATAACGGTGCATCTGCCATTTCAGCTACTGCCTTTCGCACCCAGCGTCGGCCGCAGCGATACCTGCCTGTAATCATTTTTGGTGTCTGTTCGTATTATCATAAGCCTAACATCGACCGAACGTCAAGGTTCACATCACGATTTTTGACAAAATTTTGACAAAAATTTTCGGTTTCTGTTCGGTCCAGGTTCGCACAATAGCAGTCCCTGAAAACCGCTTGTCCCGCATCATGCCCAACATATGGGGGTGTTATCGGACGTTGGCCACTATTTGTGGGCAATGCTTTATCGGCAGCTACCTGAAAACAGCATCAGGAAAAATGACACTATTCTGTTGGAGTGCGCTCAAGGGTTCCGCCTTATTTTTCAACCGGGCGATAAAACCACTGAATAGCGCTACATAGAACAGTGTAAAATGCACACGAAGAGCGAAAGAGAAAGCGTTCAAAGGGTCAATATTCCCGAACCGACACCAGAATTGAAGCGCCTCAGATAAGTGTGAACGGAACTCCGCGATACAATATCAGAAATCAGAAGGAGTCCAGACTGTCGTTAGTGTCGTCCTTCTTGTTGGGCCTGCGGATCTCGAGCATCTGGCGAAGATACTGGTTCTCGCGCTTGGTCGCCTCAAGGTCAAACACCAGATAGCGGATTCTCATCCTGACTGTATCTATTGTCTGCCCGAGATTCTGATTTGCTGTCAGCGTACCGGGCAGATAAGTTCCGCTACCGCTCTGTTCATTGCTGTCAGCCAGAAATGGCGACGTCGCCAACAGATCATTCAACTCGGCCAGCCTTTCTTTAATGATTGCTTCAGTCATTGAATTCTCCTCCGGTGCTCTTTTGCACCTCCTCCACTACGTACCCCATCATAGCACAAAACCCTAATTATGCCAACCCAAAAAACGCCGGTTCTCGACATGAACAATGCGATTTTTCAACCCGGAGGACACTGCATCGGAATACCGTTTGGTAAGCCCTGCAATCGGTGTCTGTTATGAGCCCATCAGTGCAACTGCCAGTTTCGCCTCAGAATCCACTCCGTGGTAAGCAGTCCCACAAACACCAGGAACAGCAGCGTGAAGTTATAGAGGCGGTGGGTGGTTATTGCAGGCCCTTCACCGGCGAGGGCCTGCCCGCGAGAGATCAGTTGCGTAATTGCATCGTTCAGACCAGGCAGCTCGGCGTATTGCCCGTTATGCGCCCCGGCCACTCGCCCAAGCAGGATGGCGTTGAGGCTCAGGCGATCGGTCTCCTGCGAATGAGCTTCGACAGTCAGTGTCATCTCATCGCTCCCAATGGTCTTGGAAGTGCGATTATCTACAGCCGTAACGGCCACCTTATACTTGCCCGCCAAACCCATATGGAACGCGTCGTATTCAAACAGTCCGGTCCCCGCCTTGTATACCAGCGCCAGATTCCGCTTGGTTCCATCGCCGGTAATGGGCGTTACCAGACACGAGACCGTCGCGGTCGAATCGGTCTTGTTACCGGCATCGAGCACCCGGGCTGAGAATTTGGTCGGTTGTCCCGCTTCAGCGTAGCTCCTGTCCATCCGCAGCACTATAGAAGGTGTGGCGTCTTTGCTCTTGACCTCCGCGCCGGCCAACCAGCGTATAAGCTGTCCCCAGAACTGCTGGTACGGGTTGGCCTCGCCGCCGCCCCGCATCTGGATGAAGCTGTTCCACAGCGAAGTATTGTTGGCGGTAAATGCAGCCGTCCGCCCCTCGCCTACAAATTGTCTGACGGCCAGCACTATGAGCGGTCCGTTGGCGTTGCGGCGGGTGGGGTGGACGGCGAGCACTTCTGCCGCGGGAGTCTGCTTGACCACGGTGGCGCATCCGTTGAGGTTCGGAAGGCGAGGCAGCTTCGCGTCGGGCTTGCGTCCGCCCGGTCCGAACATGTACTTGTCGATCCCGTCGAATATCTTGTGCTTTGCCCCCTCGGCCGTCAGTTGCGGCAGGAACGACGTGGCTTCGTTTTCCTGCGTCCGGGCGCCCACGAAAACGGGCAGTATCTGCTCGACGGGCGTGTTTGCATATCCCCCGGGCCCGAAGCTGTTGGCGCCGCTCAGCATCAGCAGCGCCCCTCCGCCCTCGACAAATTCCTTGATCCGGGTGAGCCTCACGTTCCCCGCGCGCTTGTCGCTGAGATACGTGCGGTCAAGGTCGCCGAGGATCAGCACGTCGAAACGGTCGAAGTCGGCCTTGGTGGTCGGCAGGCGCAGTAACTTCTGCCCGGCGATACTACCGGATGCCTGAAATTTCGATTCGAACATGCGGATCAGCGACATGAACTGCACGTTCGGGTCGCTGTCGAAAACGCGGCGCAGCGGTTTGTATTCCGGACGGATCGAGCCCTCGATGTAAAGCACGCGGATGCGCGGTTCGGTTATCAGCACGTGCAACTGGTGGGAGTTATCGTCGGTGATCGCCTCTGTCCGATGCGCGGCGGCCGCTATCGTGAGCATCCGGATGTCGGCCTGACCTTTCTTAAGGGGCGTCTCGGCGCCGCGATCGCCGGGAGTGTACTTGAGCGTAACCGATGTCTCCTGCGCGTTCTTCGTGACGGTGATGCTCTGCCCGGCAACCGGATCGGCGATACCCTGTTCTTTCAGGGCAAGTTGCACCGCGGAGTTGGGTAATCCGGTGATCCGCACGCGAACGTTGAGGCTTGTCACGTTGTTCTTTACCGCTTCAAAGGGCATGTCGGCGGATACTATCTCGATGTTAGGGCGGCTGGCGGTCGAGTCGGAGCGACTTCCGACCCCAATGGCGAAGGTCGGGACCGCCGCCTCTCGGGCCATATCCGTCACCGGAGAACCCTTGGTCGGATTACCGTCGGAAAAGAGGAGTATACCGGCAGGTTCTTCGCGATCTCTCACAGCCGCGGCCGCGGCGATCGCCGCGGCGATGTCCGTACCGTCGGTCCCTTCGCCTCTGGGCATGAGCCTGGAAAGTGCGTTGAGCGAATCGACCTCCTCGGCGGTCCTGGCGAAGTGAAACCACAGGGGTCTGAAGTATCTCTCGATGCGTTCCTGGTGTGCGGTAAGCGCGTTGATAACCTGCCCGTAACGCGATGTCTCGCCCTGGTCCCTGGTGTCCATCGAACCCGAGCGGTCGACGAGTATGGGCAGCAGCGGGCGGGACTTGTCGGCACCGGACACCACGCGGATGACCGGTTTGAAGAGAATCAGCATCAACGCCAGTATCGCCGCACAACGCAGCGCCATCAGCGAAATCAGTTTACCGACGCCCAGGTGAGAGTAGACCGAAGCGTAGAACACGCCGATCGCCAATGCCGCCTCGATCGCCAGCACGCAAAGCCAGAACATCCCGCCGGCCATCCCGGTAGCCACAACCACCCAGGCCGCAATAGTAGTAGCCCCCGCCACCACAACCGCCACCAGCCACGACATCCGCCCGCCGGATGAGTCTCCGCCGCGATACCTCAACGCCGAGTCAATCAGCATCGTCGGGATAATCACCGGCGGACCCAGACCGGCGGCCAGGCAAATGACTCCCTGCCGCACGCGGCGCTGCACGAACTGCCAAACGCCCGCGGCGATCATGATGCTCGCAATCGACGCCAGCAGCGTTATCAGCAGGGGCATATTGCGAAGACCGTCAAACTCGAGAGATACCTGTTCCATTCAAGTCCCAAATGTACGCCGTACCGCGGCAATTCGCAAGCCGCCGACCGGAAATGGGGTCCAAATGTAGTAACGCTCGCCCCGATGCCTTCTTGCCCGGAGGCTCGCCAGGCATGAGAATATCCGGATATCACACCACCTGTCACAAATGGTTCACAGGGCCGGTGCCGCGATCTGCGGGCGGACGGTCCGTTCCCGGCGGGCAATATGCCCGAGTAATCACCGCTACGTGGGTCAGTATAAGCAGTTGCGATATGCCGCCCGGCCTCGGTCACTTCAGTGAACCAGGAAGATTGGTCCCGCGCCGGGCCAAGGGTGTGAACCTGTCGCGAAGATCGGCAAATAGCCATGTGTCGCTTCCGTACAGCCATAAAGCCTGCACTTCAAGCTACTTACAATGATGCAATCCGTCTCGGGGTTTCCTCAAAACATCATTTGACGCCGTCGGATATGTCACAGGCAGTTAAGTTGTTAGTTATCAGTTGTTAGCGGCAACGACTTTGTTGCCACAGAGATCACAAAGGACGGCGCGTGTTTGTTAACGGCAAACGGCAATAACGGCAGAGATTAGTCAAGGACACAAAGGTCGGCGGTTCTTACCACGGATAGCACGGATGACACGGATGTAGTTACGGCCACGACGACGGCGGTTCTTACCACGGATAGCACGGATGACACGGATGTAGTTACGGCCACGGCGACGGCGATTTTGACACGGAAAGCACGGATAGGGCGGCAATGTTACGGCCACGGCGACGGCGATTTTGCCACGGAAGTCACGGATATCGCGGAAGGTTAGTCCTTAGCTGTTAGCGGCCTCGGTCACTTCAGTGAACCAGGCAAAGCCTGCCGCATCTGCGGCCGGACCGCCGTACGCCGTAATTTGGAGTGCGGGGAGCTCTCACCGCTTTCACCTTTCGCCGTCTCCGTCGCTGCGCCGTCGCCAAATTCCAAATCTCAAATCAAGTTTGCCAATTGCCATGCCGCTAGCCATAATACCTTTGACCGTTTTGACTTTCATACGCAGTTTCTGTTAGGGAATGACCATGGGCGATCCGGCCGGGACAAATCCAACCGCTGGATGATTGTACTTGCCATCAGGCGATCCAGATGCATAATCACTATCCATCGATCTCTCGTTTGGGTAGACGGGGCTGTCAGAAAAGGAGTCGTTAAGTGCCGCGCATTTTTGATAATATCGACCAAAACTTCTGCCCGACTATCATAGAGTACAAGCGGAACTCGAATACCGGTCTAGGATCACAAGTATGACCACACTGGAAGCCCAGATAGAAACGCAATTCATCAAGAAGCTCTGCGACCTGAAGTATCAGCACCGCCCGGACATCCGCGACCGCGCCGCGCTCGAAGCCAACTTCCGCGAGCACTTCCAGGCGCTCAACCGCGTTACGCTCACCGATGGCGAGTTCGAGCGCCTCCTCGACGAGATCATCACCCCCGACGTCTTCACCGCCGCGACCCTGCTCCGCGAGCGCAACAGCTTCACCCGCGACGACGGCACCCCGCTCAATTACACCCTCGTCAACATCAAGGACTGGTGCAAGAACACCTTCGAGGTCGTCAACCAGCTCCGCATCAACACCGACTACAGTTTCCAACGCTATGACGTGATTCTCCTGATCAACGGCATCCCCGCCGTCCAGATCGAACTCAAGACCCTCGGCATCAGCCCCCGCCGGGCCATGCAGCAGATCGTCGACTACAAAAAAGACCCCGGCAACGGCTACACCCGCACCCTGCTCTGCTTCGTCCAGCTCTTCATCGTCTCCAACCAGACCGAGACCTACTACTTCGCCAACAACAACGACCGCCATTTCGCCTTCGACGCCGATGAGAACTTCCTGCCCATCTATCAGCACGCCGCCGAAGACAACACCAAGATCACCCACATCGAGCCCTTCGCCGAGTCCTTCCTGCCCAAGTGCACCCTCGGCACGACCATCAGCCGCTACATGGTCCTGGTCGCCTCCGTGCAGAAGATGCTCATGATGCGACCCTACCAGGTCTACGCCGTCAAGGCCATCGACCAGTGCATCCGCGAGAACCGAGGCAACGGTTACATCTGGCACACCACCGGCTCGGGCAAGACCCTCACCTCCTTCAAGGCCTCCACCCTCCTCAAACTCAACCCCGACATCCACAAGTGCCTCTTCGTCGTCGACCGCAAAGACCTCGACCGCCAGACCCGCGAAGAGTTCAACCGCTTCCAGGAGGGCTGCGTCGAAGAGAACACCAACACCGCTGCCCTCGTCCGCCGCCTCGTCTCCGACGACTACGCCGACAAGGTCATCGTCACTACCATCCAGAAGCTCGGCCTCGCCCTCGACGAAACCAGTAAATACAACAAGCCTGGCAAGAAGAACGGCCGGGCCACATTCAAACAGCGCCTTGAACCGCTCAGCGGTAAGCGCATGGTTTTCATCTTCGACGAGTGCCACCGCTCGCAGTTTGGCCAGACTCACAAGACCATCAAGAACTTCTTCCCTAACGCCCAGCTTTTCGGGTTCACCGGCACGCCGATCTTTACCGAAAACGCCACCGCCCGGCAGGTCGAAGACAACGTCCAGACGCTCCTGACCACGGAGGACCTCTTCCAGAGCGAACTGCACGCCTACACCATCACCCACGCCATCGAAGACCGCAACGTCCTGAAGTTCCACGTCGATTACTTCAAGC
>JADHXQ010000007.1 GCA_016782885.1 Phycisphaerae bacterium
GGAAGTGGCGGGCGGCCTCGGGATTCGTTCCGCTGTATTGGGCGAACGAGCACCACATCGTCATCGCGTCGCGCCGCGTGCCGTATTCGGTTTTCGCCCCGGCGCGTGCGGCGATATCCCCGTCGCCGGTGGCGTCGATGACGCGTTTTGCCCTGATAACGCCCAGACCCCCCGGCGTGACGACCACCGCGCCCGAAACGGTCCACCCGTCGACGACGGTCCCGACGGCCAGGCAGTGCGTCACCAGACGCGCCCGGGCGCGCATCAGCACGCTGAGCATGCCCATGCACTTGGGCATGCCTGATCTTGTCATCATTGCCCTGGCGCCCTTGTCGATCCGGTTGACGAATTCCGTCTGCCGGCCGAACCAGTACTTCGACACGCCGCCGATAGTGTGCGTGCCGCCCACGTCTCCGTACTTCTCGACGACGATGGTGTCGGCGCCGCTCTCAGCGGCCACCAGCGCCGCGGGCATGCCGCTCGTGCCGGCTCCGACGACCAGCACGTCGCAGTCGGCGATCACACCCAGCGGTATTCCACCAATCGAGACCTCGCCGCTCGTGCGATACATGGGGCTCAGTTCGGTGAACATGGCGTGGGCTTTGAGGGCCTTTCCCGACCCGAGCGGCCCGCGGGACAGCCGCACCGTCGGGGCCTGGGCGGATTGTCGCTTGCTCAATTTGCTCCACGGCGCAGGTGCTATCACGTCGGCAAGCGACGGGCCGCCCAGCGGCTCGACCAGAGAGACCGCGAGCGTGTCATCGACATCGACAGTCGGGCCGCAGACCAGAAGGTTGTCGATCCCCCTGGGCCTGCACGCGTCGATAGTCAGCTTGCCATTCGCGGAGCGACTGACGATCCGCCTTGTCGGGTCGGCAGGCAGCACGTCGCCGCCGCGGGCGAAGTATCCGGCGCCCAGGACGCCGGACTGCTTGAGTTCGATCGCGGCCGCGGCGGCAAGGCGCCTGGCGGCAAGGTCGCGAACCGATCCGTCAAACGCGCTGGCGCCTGCCGCCAGTCGCAGGCGAAATTCCGCGAAATCTCCGTGCATCACCACGCGTCCGCCCGCGAGTTGGGGCACTGTCTTGACGGTCATCGCCGGCTGCTTCGGAGGCTTGGCGCACAGCATGCTGTACCGCACGAGGGTCCCCCTGGTCGCTGATTCCCGCCCGCGTGTCTCGGCGCCGGCCAGGGCGGCCAGCGAACCATCGGGGGTACAATCGACGATTACGCCCGCTTCGATCGCCACCAGCCCGCCCTTGCAGGCGAAGATGACCGCCGTCACATCTCGCCCCGCCATCTGAACGCCGCACGGATGCAGGTCGTAGTACAGCCCCACGCCCTTGTCGAGTATCCGATCCTCCAGTCCCTCGGTGAGTTTGATCATGTCGAGAATGATCTCATCGCCGGCGACGCTCTTCTTGCAGGCCGTCAGGAACGATTTCACGTCGGGAGGGGCTCGGGTAAGATTTTCCTGGGAGACCCACGGCCGCAGCGCCATCGCCATTTCTCGAGGCAGTGACGTTCCGGCCGACGTGAGGATAACCCGGCGCTTCGGCGTGGCGACGCGCCGGGCAAGGAAGCATCCGTCAAAGCTCGACCCGACAATCAGCACATCCGCCCGCGCCAGCACGGGCGCGACCTGTTTGGCGGCGGTGGCCACGATTCGTCGCTCGCCGCCGAGAGCGATCGGCCTGCCCGCCGGCCAGGGAGACTGGGGCGTCGGCTTCTCGGCGGCGAAGCCCGGCGTGGGCGAGACCAGAGCGGCAATCGCTACTGTCGCTGTCAAGATGTAGTGTTTGCTAACACGCATACCATGGGGCCTGACGACTCGAAAACGAGCGGTCGGCGCGGTTCCGACCCGTCGAGAGGACCGTGGGCCTTTCGACTGATTGTATCCGGCACGGCGCGCCGGGCAAGCTGAATCCGAGTGCTGGACCGGGCGATTGCCCCGCGTAATTGACTGATTCGGCTTGCCCGGCGCGCCGCATCGGATATAATCATTGTGGAAGCTCCGCGATGGTCGCGGGCGCAATGCGCCGCCTGCCTGCCTGCCGGCAGGCAGGTCTGGGAAATCCCAGTTGAGGTGACACGTGATGAAAACAAAGGCGATTGCACTTGTCGTGTTCATGCTGGCGTCGTCGCCCTCGCTATCGGGCGGAGCGGAGACCAAGGCGGAGACCAAGGCGGAGCCCAAGGCGAAGGCAGACTACGAAGCGGCCAAGAAGGCGGCCAGGGCGGCGGAAGCTGCGGTCGTTCCCTTAAGAATCGCTATGCAGAAAGCCGAAACGGCGTACGCCAACGCGAGGAAAACGGCTAACGCGAAGCGACAGCAGGCCACTAATACGAAGAATCTGGCGGGCGAGGCGGGCGTAAAAGAGTTGAAGCAGGCCGAGGCGAACGTGCCCGCCGCAATCAAGATCCTGACTGACGCGACCAACGCCAAGCCCCCCCTGGACAAGGCGCTAGCCTCCGCCAAGGCCGCCGCAATCCCGCTGCAGCAGGCTTACGATGCGGCCGAGAAGGCGGCTCGGCAAGCTAAAGCCGTGGCGAAGGCCGCCTCCGACGCGGCTGGCAAACTCGCCGCGGAAGCCAAGCTGGCCACGGCCCGGGCGGTCGCCAAACGCAGAGTGGCTGATACTGCCAAGGGCGCCCTGGCCCGGGCACGGCAAGACGAGCAGAGATTGCGGAACCAGGCCAATACCGCGCCGAAGAAGCTGGCCGAAGCCGAAATGCAGAAGAAAGCGGCCGACGCGGCCCTGGTCAACGCCAACAAACGGATGGCTTCTGCCACGACAGCTTACCAGACCGCCGAGAAGGCCGCGTTGGCTGCGGAGGCCAACGCCAGGGTGGTTTCCAAGGCCCAGGTGCAGCAGGCCGCCGCCAACGCCGGCGCTAAGCGCAAGGCGGCCGACGCGGCCAGGACCGCCTTGACCCGGGCAAAGCAAAATGAGCAGCAAGCGCAGGGGCGGGCCACCGCGACCGCCAAAAAGCTGGCCGGCGCCCCGGCGCAGAAGAAAGCAGCCGACGCTGCCTTGGCCTACGCGAAGAAACAGATGGCCGCAGCCGTCACGGCTTGTCAGGCCGCCAGGCAAGCCGCGCAGAGCGCCATAGCCAAGGCGATGCAGGTCGCCGCGGATGCCGGCAAATCGGAGACGGAGAAAAAACAGGCCGCCGATGAAGCCGCTGCCTGGCGCTTAGCGGCCGACGCGGCCAAGATTGCCCTGGCTCAAACGCGACAGGGCGAGAAGACGGCGCAGGCCCGGGTTACGGCGGATGCTAAAAAGCTGGACGAAGCGGCGCCGCAGAAGAAATCGGCCGACGCCGCCCTGGCCAATGCGAAGAAACAGATGACCGCAGCCGTCACGGCTTCTCAGACCGCCGAGCAGACCGCCCAACGGGCGGTGGCGGCGGCCAATGCGATGGCCAAGCTCGCCGGCAGGTCCGAGCAGCAGAAGCAGCAGGCCTCATCCGACGCCGCCGCCAAGCGCAAAGTGGCCAATGCGGCCGGGGCGGCCTTGGCACAGGCACAGGCAGCCCGGCGAAAGCCTCAGGGCCTGGCCGACGCCGCGGCGCAGAAGCTGCTCCTGGTGACGGCGCAGAAGAAACTCGCCGACGCTGCCTTGGCGGGCGCCAAGAAGCAGGCGGGTTTTGCTGCAACGGTCTGGGCGGCAACCGAGAAGACGGCGGGGGCTTTCGAGAAGGTTGCGGCGGGAAAGCAGCAGGCGGCGGTCCAAGCGGCCTCCAAACGCAAAGCGGCTGCTGATACCGCAGCCGCACTGGTCAAAGCACGGCAGGGTGAGCAACAAGCCCGTGCCAGGGCCAACGCCGCCACAAAGGCTGTGACCGCCGCGTCGGCGCAAAAGAAGCTGGCCGACGGCGCCTTGGCGAACGTCAGGGGACAGGTGACCGCCGCCGCCACGGTTTCTCAGGCCGCCGAGCAAGCTGCGCAGAGCGCCGCGGCCAAGGCGAAGCAAGTTGCGGCGGATACCGCGAAGAAACAGGCCATCGCCGATGCCGCCGCCAAGCGCAAATCGGCGGACGCGGCCAGGGCCTCCCTGGCCAAGGCGCAGCAGGGCGAGAAAGCGGCGCAGGCTCAGGCCGCAGCCGCGGCGCAGAAGCTCACCGAAGCGCAGGCGCAGAAGAAATCGGCCGATCAGGCCCTGGCCGGCGCCAAAACCCAGGTCGCAGCCGCGACCATCGCCAACCAGGCGGCCCGGGCAGCGGCCGGGGAACTCATCCAACTCGACGAGGTAAGCAGGCAGGCGGCAGCACAAGCTTCCGCCAAGCGTAAATCGGCGGACGCGGCCAGGGCGGTTCTGGCGCCAAAGCAGAAGGCGCTGGAGCAGGCGGTGATTCAGGCCAACACCGCGGCGCAGAATTTGACCAGAGCCCAATCGCGAAAGAAGTCGGCCGAAGAGCACCTGGTGAACCTGAAAAAGCGGATCGCCTCGGCCAAACAGACACACCTGGCGGACGAACAGGCAGCCGGGGCGGCCGAAGCCGTCGCCGCTCCATTGAAGGTGAAAGCGGAAAAACCGCGGGCGGCGTATGTGGACGCAAAGAAAATCGCCGACAACAAGCGCGCCCAGGCCGAGCAGGCCAAAGGCGTGCTATACCGCCTGGTCGCCGCCAGGCAGGTGGCAAGCCTTATGGAGAGTTCCGATCCGCCGAAACCGGCGAACCGGATTGATGAGATTATCTTTGCGAAGTTGAAGTCGTTGGGTATCAAACCGGTCCTTTGCTCCGACGCGGTGTTTCTCCGCCGCGCCTATTTGGACCTGACGGGCAAGCTGCCGTCGGCGAAAGACGCCAAAGCGTTTATTCAAAGTACGAACAGGAAAAAACGCGCAGCCCTGATCGACCGTCTCCTCGAGCGGTCCGCGCATGTCGATTACTGGGCCATGAAATGGAGTGATATCCTGCGAGTCAAGGCGGAGTTTCCCGTCAAGGTTTGGCCCAACGCGGCGCAAGCCTATCACCGCTGGGTGTGGAAATCGATCGCCCAAAATAAACCGTACGACCAGTTCGCCCGGGAACTGCTGACCTCCAGCGGGAGCAATTATCGCGTCGGCCCGGTCAACTTCTACCGCGCCATCCAGAACAAGACTCCGGAGGGCATCACCTCGTCGGTGGGATTAGTGTTGATGGGCACGCGGGTCCACCGCTGGCCAAAAGACCGTCGCGCCGGTATGGCGGTGTTTTTCTCGCAGGTCGGATACAAGCCCACCAGCGAGTGGAAAGAGGAGATCGTCTTCTGGGATC
This sequence comes from Phycisphaerae bacterium, assembly GCA_016782885.1. Classification (GTDB taxonomy): domain Bacteria; phylum Planctomycetota; class Phycisphaerae; order SM23-33; family SM23-33; genus BS750m-G57. Next base: position 5,266 of record JADHXQ010000007.1, read on the forward strand.
CCCTCCACTCGACCAAAGTGCCCGGAAGCATAGCGCCGGGAATACCCGCCGTGGGCAAGTCCGTAACGGCGACCAACCGGATTCCCCGCGCGCTGGCCAAACCACTGAGCGAAAACGGGCCGCTGGCGACCGTCTTTCCGGACGGCGCCAAGACAACGATTCCGCCGAACCGCGATCCGCGGGAAGTATTTGCCGATTGGCTGATTCAGGCGAAGAACCCCTGGTTTGCGAAAGCCATCGTCAACCGTACCTGGGCCTGGGCGATGGGACGCGGTGTTATCCACGAACCGGACGATATTCGCAACGACAACCCGCCCGAAAATCCCGAACTCCTGGCCTGCCTGGAGAAGGAACTGGTCTCAAGCAAATACGATCTGAAGCATCTGAAGCGGACGATCTTCACCTCGACCGCGTACCAGTTCTCTTCGATACCGAGGTTCAAAGGGGCGAAAGCAAAAGCCAACTTCGCGTACTGCCTGTTGCGGCGCGTGGATGCCGAGGTGTTGATCGATGCGCTGAACGAAATCACCGGCAGTTCGGACCTGTACACCAGCGCCGTCCCGGAACCGTTCACCTATATTCCCAAGGGCATGTCCGCGGTGGCGCTGGCCGACGGCAGCATCACCAGTTCCTTCCTGTCGTTGTTCGGACGTTCGGCGCGGGCCACGGGGATGGAAAACGAGCGCATCAGCGAGCTTGCCTCGCCCCAGTGGCTGCACATGCTGAATTCCGCCACAATACAGAGCAAGCTTCAAAACAGCCCGAAACTCGCGGCAATGTTTTCATCAGGCGGTAAACCGAATGAAATCGCCGAAAAACTTTACCTGACAATCCTCTCGCGGTTTCCGACGGACGCCGACGTAAAGGCCGCGGCGGCATATGCCAAGACCGGAGTGGCGAAAGGGCGCAACGCATGGGTCGATCTTGCCTGGGCCCTAATCAACAGCCCCGAGTTTCTTCTGCGGCATTGATTGTGACCGAAACGGTGAAACATGACACGAAACGGCCGGTTTCCTGACGCGACAATCAAAGAAAAGTCAAAGGACGGATGAAATCATGAATACAAACAACAATTCAGACAACCAGGAACATGTGTCCCGGCGCGAGGCCATGCGACGCGGCGCTTTGGGCGCGGCGGGCGTTATCGCGACCAGCGGTTTGAGTTCCCGCGTCTTTGCAGCCGAGGCAAAGAAGACGCCCAAGCAAATAGCCGCCGAACTTAAAGCCGCCAAACTGAAATCTGCCGAACTGAAAGCCGCCGAGCTGAAAACCGCGCGAGACAAGTCTGCCAAAGCCAAGGCCAAAAACAAGGGCAAGATCAAGTCGGTCATCCAGATTTTCTTGTGGGGCGGCATGTCGCACAACGATGCCTGGGACCCCAAGCCGGGTACGGGCTACGACTACCTGGGTAAGTTTGACAAATTCATCCCCACCAACGTAAAGGGGATCCAACTCGGCTCGCTGTTCCCCCAACTGGCCAAGCAGGCCGACAAGTATTCCTTGATCCGCAGCATGACCCATGGCATCAATGGACACGAGACGGCGGCCTACCTGATGCAAACCGGACACAAGCCCGGCGGGCGGTTGGCGTACCCCAGTGTGGGCGCGATATTCACCTACTTCAAGAAGAAGCAATACAAAGGGCTGCTTCCGCCTTACGTCGTGATGCTGCGGGCGGCAGGGCGGTTTTCCGAAGAGGGCTTCCTGGGTCCCGGGTACAAACCTTTCGCCACGGGCGGCGATCCGAACGCGGACCGCTTCGAGGTGCAGGGGATAGTCAACCGGGGAATCAACGACGCGCGGCAAAAGGCCCGCCGTGAATTGCTCGACAAGATGAATACCATGGGCTACGGGCTTGCGAACGTCCCGGAAATCGCCGCCGCCGAAACGGCCAAGAAGAAAGCCTACGGGTTGATCCTGGGCAAGGGGAAGGAAGTATTCGATCTCAATAACGAACCCAAGGTGCTCAGGGACCGCTACGGCAGGAACACGTTCGGGCAGGAATGCCTGGCGGCGCGGCGGATGGTCGAGGCGGGTGTGCCCTACATCACCATCAGCTTCCCCGGCGGTTGGGATACGCACGCCAACCACTTCCCGACGATGCTGCGACAGTGTCCCCCGCTGGACCAGGGGCTGGCGACGCTGCTTGCTGATCTGAGCGACAGGGGCCTGCTGGACAGCACCCTGGTCTGGTGTACCGGCGAGTTCGGCAGGACGCCGAAGGTGTCCTGGGAACCGCCCTGGAACGGCGGTCGCCATCACCATGGCGCCGTCTTCACCGTGCTGGTCGCCGGCGGCGGTTTCAAGGGCGGACGAGTCGTCGGCTCGTCCGACGAAAAAGGCGAGAAGTTCAAGGAAAGACCCGTATATCCGGCGGACCTGCTGGGCAGCTTCTACCTGTTGGCCGGTATCGACGCGGCCGCCAGGCTGCCCCATCCCCTGGGGTTCGATGCCCGCGTCCTGGACGCCGAAAAGGAAGGCATGAAGTCGACCGGGCTTCTGGAAGAGATCATGTAGCCCTGATGGCGAAAGATGGAGCAGCTCAATGAGTAGATTCAATAGGCTTTCGATCCTGGTGCCGGCGGTGCTTGCGGTCTCAGCATTACCGCTCCGGGCGCAGAACCAGTACATCGGTTACGTCTATCCCGCCGGCGGTCAGCGGGGCGCCACCTTCCCGATCCGGTTGGGTGGACAAGGGCTCGTCTATGCTTCCGATGTGGTTGTGAGCGGCGAGGGGGTTTCTGTTCGGCTGGTCGATTACTACCGGGTCATGAGCAACCAGGAGATGTCGTTGCTCAGACAGCAACTCAACGAGTTGAGGAAGAAAGGATCGACGCTGAGCGACGCGATGACCGCCAGGATGGCCTGGTTCGAGTTTCCCGCGAGTGTTGAACCACCCGAGGTCCGAGGCCTGATATGCCCGTCATGCGGTAGTCTCAACCCGCTTGAAGCCGCCGTCTGCAGCAATTGCAATGCGGCGCTGAAGAAACCCAAAGCCCCGAAACCGGACAAAACGGGCGTGAAGAACGGACCTCCAAAGTCCGAGCAAGAGGTGGCAAAGCAGAACCTGATCGAACGGATCCAAAGGAGGTTCGCCGAAGACGAGCGTAACGCGGCCGTTCGCGCCCACAGGGAGCTCGTCTTTGCCGAGGTGACGGTGGCCCCCGACGCGAAACCCGGTCGGCGGGAGATCAGGGTGATCACCAAACGGGGTATCTCCAACGCCCTGTCCTTTTACGTGGGCCAGGTGCCCGAAGTCGCCCGCAAGCCGATGAAGACCGCCCGGAAACCAGTGCTCGGAAAGGAGCATCTGGCCCAGCGCAAGAGACCGCCGGAAGAAGAGACAATGCGCATCACAGTACCATGCACGATGAACGGTCAGATCGCCGCGGGCGAGGTGAACCGGTATCGCTTTCCGGCGAGCAAGGGGCAGCGCCTGCTTATCTGCGCCAAAGCCCGGCAGTTGGTCCCCTACGTCGCCGACGGCGTTCCCGGTTGGTTTCAAGCCGTGCTGAGGCTCCACGACGCCAACGGAAAGGAGCTGGCGTACAACGACGATTTCCGTTTTCACCCCGACCCGGTACTCTATTTCGAGGTCCCCGCCAACGGCGACTACGTGCTCACCATCAACGAGGCGATCTTTCGCGGGCGCGAGAGTTTTGTGTATCGGATCACCATCGGTGAACTACCGTTTGTGACCGGTATCTTCCCGTTGGGCGGGCGTGTGGGCCAACCGGTCAAGATCGAGGCCTGCGGATGGAATCTGGAAAAGGCTGCGCTGGCGCCGCCCCCAAAAGACGCAAAACCGGGGCGATATCTGATTGCTGCGGCCGACGGGAAACTCGTCTCCAACTACGTGCCCTTCGCCCTGGACACGCTGGGCGAGTGCCTGGACAAGGAACCCAACGACTCGCCGTCCAAGGCGCAAAAGGTAAATCTTCCCATCATCGTCAACGGGCGGGCGGATCGCCCGGGTGATTGGGACGTCTTCGAGGTGGAAGGAAAAGCCGGCCAGACAATCGTCGCCCAAGTGCATGCTCGCCGGCTCGGATCCCCGTTCGATTCCTTCGTCAAAGTCACCGGCGCGGATGGCAAAATCATCGCGCTGAACGACGATCATTACGACGCGGGGTCGGGGTTGAACACCGACCACGCCGATTCTTACCTCATGGTGAAGCTGCCCGCCGACGGAAAATATTTCATTCACCTCGGCGAAACGAGGCGGCACGCGGGAAAGGCGTATGCCTACCGGCTCCGGATAAGCCGCCCGCGCCCGGATTTCGCGCTGCGTCTCGTCCCTTCCAGGATCATCATGCGCAGCAAGTTGTCGGCGGCAGTGACCGTCTACGCCATACGCAAGGACGGATTCGACGGGCCGATCAAGCTGAGCTTCAAAAACCTGCCGAAGGGGCTCGAATCGTCCGGCGTCACGCTGGGAGCCAAGAAAGAGGTGACGAGGCTGACGGTGAAAACCAGCCTTGCGAAGATGGACAAGCCGGTCAACCTTACCGTCGTGGGCAGTGCGAAGATTGGGAACCGCCAGCTCGTCCATGAGGCCGTGCCGACCGAAGACAGAATGCAGGCCTTCCTGTGGCGCCATCTGCTGCCCGCCGAAGAACTGCCGGTCCTGGTATACAATCCATCCTACCGGCCGCCAGCCGATCGCATACGCCCGCCGATCCGCGATGAGGACAGGCCCAAGGGCGTGACGCGCAACTTGCGAAAAAGCTCGGTGGACTGGTATTTGAGACAGATCGAAAGCCTCTATCAACAGTGGTTCCTGACAGACAAGTTCGCCAACCGCCAGATCGCGAGCATAGAAGCCCGTCTGATTAGATAATAACCTGTGTGCCGGACCAGGGAATTTTACCCCCGCGCATTTACCAGACACGCAAGCGCTTTCACTCCAGGGCATCTTCGCCGCCAGGTCATCGAGCAGGAACTTACCGCTTCCTGCGATACCGCGAGGGGTCTATCGCCAGGGCCTTTGCCTTGTACCGCAGGATTCGCGGCGTGACGCTCAGGTCTCGCGCCGATGCAGCCATGTTACCATAAGTCCGCTTCAGTGCATCAACTATGATGTCCCGCTCGAACAGGTCCACCCGATCCTGCATTGAACCAGTACCGCCGGTGCCCGAGGCGTCGGCTGTCTGCAGCGTCGGAGGCAGGTGGTGACCGTGGATCACGCCCTCGTTGCTGAGCAGCACGGCCCGCTCGATGCAATTCTCCAACTCACGCACGTTACCGGGCCAGTGGTAGGCGACCATCATGTTGATCGCGGGCGTGGAGATGCGACGAACCTGCTTGCCCATACTCCTGGAATACGCCTCGACAAAGTAGTCCGCCAGCAGCAGAATATCATCCTTTCGCTCCCTCAGCGGCGGAAGGAAGATAGGGAAGACATTGATGCGATAGTAAACGTCCTGGCGGAACTGCTCGGACTCAACCAGCTTTTCGATATCCCGGTTCGTCGCACATACGATGCGCACGTTGGCCTTGCGCGTCTCGTTGCTGCCGACCCGTTCAAACTCCCGCTCCTGGAGCACTCGAAGCAGTTTGACCTGAACGGCCGGTGAGAAATCTCCGATCTCGTCGAGAAACAATGTGCCCCCCTCTGACTCCTCGATTCGCCCTTTCCGAGTCTGGATAGCGCCGGTGAACGCCCCCTTCTCGTGACCGAAAAGTTCGCTTTCGAGCAGATTCTCGCTCAACGCCGCGCAGTTGACCTTCATGAACGGTCCTTTCGCACGGAGGCTGGAATAGTGCAGCGCGTGTGCCACCAGTTCCTTGCCCGTTCCCGATTCGCCCCGAATCAGCACGGTGGTATCGCCTGAGGCCACCTGGTGAATCGCGTTGTACACCTCGCGCATCACCCCGGAATTTCCGATGATATTCTCCGGTCGGAAGCGATCTTCCAGTTCGTGCTGCAGGCGGATATTCTCATCTTCGAGGGCCTGTCTTGCAGCCGCTGAATCCCGCCGCGACTTGACGTTGCCCGCAATGGCGCTGGCGACGATGCTCAGCACGCGGACATCCTCGTCGAGGTTCGCCGACTTATCGTACGGTCGGTCCGCCGACAGCGTACCAACGGCCTCATTAGCAATCGAGATCGGCACGCAGATGAAGCTCATCTCCTCGTCGCCGGCCTTCCTTCGCCGCCGCAGGCGATTGAGGAACATCGGTTCCCGCGAAATTCTCGGGACAACCGCGGGCTGGTTGCTCTGGAGTACCCGACCGACGATGCCCTCCCCGCGACGATACCGCACCGCCCGACCCCGCGAGCGGCTGACGTTGTGGGCCAGGTCAAACACCAACTCCGTCCCATCAGGCGAAAGCAGCATGATCGTCCCGCGCTTCATGTTCAAGTCTCGATCGAGAATGTCCAGCACTTCTTCGAGCATCTGCCGCTGGCTCATGTCTGACACCAGGACCCGACTGGTGCTGTACAACGCCTCGAGTTCCACCGCGTGCCTGCTGCCGGGGTGGTCTGAAACACCGTTATCGCCACTTTCTATCGTCATTGCACCTGAACCTTCCCAGAGTGTATTCCAATGTCCCACATACAACATTATTGTATCCATCTTAGCCATATAAGACAATCTTGTATCTTTTCTTTTCCTTTGCCTGCTCGTTTGCTTCTCGTAAAACCCTTGCCACCAACCTGTTATAGCACATGATTCTTTTTGGCACGGTTTATGCTTTGTTGTCTCTTGTCGACCGAGATTGGCTTGGCTTGATACTAGCGACCTAAATGGAGTCTGAACAATGATTGCTAAAATGTTGAAACGCCCCATCGCCTTACCCGTCGTTGTGGCGACGGTTGCACTGTGCATATCAACGACACCGGCCCGTGCGGACGCCGTGGGCGGAACACTCGGCACCATCAGCGCCATCGATACGCTCTGGGTATTGATGGCTGCGTTCTTCGTGTTCTTCATGCAGGCAGGTTTCGGAATGGTGGAAGCCGGCTTCATCCGTTCGAAGAACACGTGCAACATCCTGACCAAAAACTTCGTGGACTACTGCAGCGCGAGCATAATGTTCTTCCTGGTCGGATATGCGTTCATGTTCGGCGCGGGTAACGGTTTTATAGGTTGGGACGGATTCGCTCTTGGCGGGGGCGCCGCCGGAGCGGACGGTTCGGCTTCGGTGGCCGACAACCTTCCGATCTGGGCGTTCTGGTTGTTCCAGGCGGCATTCTGCGGCGCCGCGGCGACGATCGTCGCGGGCGGGATGGCCGGACGAATGAAATTCCACGCTTACCTGCTCTACACCGTTGTCATCAGCGGTCTGGTTTACCCGATCGTAGGCCACTGGATATGGGGCGGCGGATGGTTGGCGGGGATGGGGTTCAAGGACTTCGCCGGTTCGACCGTGGTCCACGCCACCGGCGGTTGCGCGGCGCTCGTGGGCACGATTCTTCTCGGTCCGCGACTGGGCAAGTATCAGGGCGAAAAGGTCAAAGCGATCCTCGGGCACAGTATTCCTCTGGCATCTCTGGGCGTGTTCATTCTTTGGTTCGGATGGTTCGGTTTCAATCCGGGCAGCACGCTTGGGATAAGTGGCGAGAATACTAACGCGGCGGCGCTGGTGGCGATTAACACGAATCTTGCAGCCGCCGCCGGCGCGCTGAGCGCAATGGTGACGATCTGGATATTCGCCGGTAAGCCTGACCTTGGCATGACGATGAACGGATGCCTTGCCGGTCTGGTTGCGATTACTGCACCGTGTGCATATGTGGATCCCGCCGCCGCACTGCTTATCGGCGCCATCGGCGGGGTGATCGTGGTTCTCGGTACGCTGCTGCTGGACAGGATCCGGGTGGACGATCCGGTCGGGGCGTTTCCGGTCCACGGAATGAACGGTATCTGGGGCACGCTTAGCATCGGCCTGTTCGCCACTGACGGCGGTTTGTTCTATGGCGGAGGCGCCGGACTTCTGGGCATCCAGGCGCTGGGCACGTTTGCGGTAGCGGGGTTTGTAATGGTCTCGATGGGTATCGTCTTTGCAGCCATCAAGTACACCGTCGGTCTGCGGGTGAGCAGGGAAGCCGAACTCCGCGGGTTGGACATTGGCGAACACGGTATGGAAGCCTACGCGGGATTCCAGATCTTCTCCACAACCTGACTGACGACTCCACAAGCACGGAAAATTTTAACAGGAGATTCAAGAATGAAACTCGTAATAGCATACATTCAGCCGGAGAAACTTAACGACGTCAAACAGGCGCTCTACGCGGCCGATGTCTTCAAGATATCCGTAACCAACGCCCTGGGCTGCGGGCAGCAGAAGGGATATCACGAGACCTACAGAGGCGTGGATGTCGAGGTCAACCTTCTGAAGAAGACGCGCCTCGAGATCGCCGTAAACGCCGACTTCGTCCAGCCGACGATCGACGCGATCGTCAAAGGCGCCCGGACGGGAAAGATAGGCGACGGGAAGATTCTCGTACTACCGCTGGAACGCTGCGTACGTATCCGCACCGGCGAAGAAGGCGATGACGCCATCGGATAAACCTAAAGCAATACTTCGCACAAAAACGCTACAAAACAGGAAGAAAAGCGCCGTGAACACAATCAACCGCATTATCGTTCTATTCCTGATCGCCCTTGTTGGAGCAGTTGGATTTTGCTCCTCCGCCCGAGGCGAAGACGCCGGCGGCGACACCGCCCCTGCCAAAACCTCCGGTTGGACCAAGCCGATACCCATTGGCTTCTACATGGACTACACGGTAGCCACCGACTACATCTGGCGAGGGATCAATTTCAGCGAGTACCGCGGAGAAGGGCGCGAGAAGCTCAACCACCAGATGACCGCAGGAGTCAACTACGATACCGGCGCCTTCGGAAAGATCGATTTCTCGGTCTGGTTCGAGTGGTACGGCGCCAACGACAACATCAGCGGCGTCAATAGCGACGGTAGTCTCCAGGAAGTCGACTACACGATCGCCTGGACGTACGATCTGTCGAAGATCTGCCCGAAGGTCCCGGTCGAGCTGACGTTCGGATGGATCGGTTACGACTTCCCGCAGTTCAGCGACGATCCGGGCTTCACCAACGAGTATTTCATCGGCCTGGCGCTGGACGACCAGAAGCTTATGGGCGAAAACTGGTTCGCGCTGAACCCGACGCTTACGTACTACCAGGATCTCGACGACGTCGCCTCACTTGGACAGGGCTCATGGCTGGAATTCGGTATCAGTCACGAATTCAAATTGTCCAAATGCCCGAAGATGGGCAAAATACCGGTCATCAAGGATCTGACGATAACTCCGTCGTTCGCGCTGAGCATGGACATCGGGTACATCGACTCGGGCACGCGTCTAGCCGCCGCGCAGTACGGTCTGGATGTCGGGTATGATCTCGGCAAGGCGCTGGGGCTGCCCGAGCAGTACGGCAGTGTCAGCCTCACCGGGTTCCTTAAATACTCTGACGCGGTGGCCGACAATTCATCGGGATTCGCCAACCTCAACGATGAGTTCTGGGGCGGATTCAGCGTCGGATGGGAGTGGTAGAACAACACAAGGCACTGCAAAGCTTAGTCTTGGAGCCCGGGCGCTGCTTCGGTAGTGACGGTCCTATAGGAAAAGAGACTCCTTTCCAATCCAGACACGGATCAGGTTTTTCCGGCCTCCGAGGGCCTTTTTATCCTACATAAATGTCTCATTATTACAATTTCGCGACAGCTCTGTAGCTTCCTGTGGCCTCCAGTAAATCTCCATAGGCACATATCTCCTGTTTCTGCAATCAGTTAGAGAGACGAGGCAATCTGGCACACATTGTGCTTTAATAATCACAGCTATTCGTGCCTGGATCGCGAAGCGCAAAAGGCGTTCTAAACGTACCGCCTGCTGTCTTGAAGGGCAAGGAGTCTAATTATGCCATATGATTACTTCATCATCCCGCGTAAATTCCACCCGGAAATGCGCTATAATTACCACAGCAGTCCACGGAGCAAATGACTATCGAAGGTCCGCACCAGGAAAAATGACCTGCAACCCGCACAAACCACAGGGGCTCCCTCAAGGCCTGTACCGTCCGGAATACGAGCATGACGCCTGCGGTATGGGCGCCGTGGTAAGCATTAATGGAACACGCAGCCACAATATTCTCGATCTGGGCAACCAGGTATTGTTGAATCTTCAGCATCGCGGCGCGTCGGGCAGCGATGGGGTCACCGGTGACGGTGCGGGCATACTCTTGCAGATCCCCCACCGTTTCTTCAAAACCGAGACCGCCAAACACGGTGTCGATCTCCCGGCGCGGGGAACGTACGGTGTGGCGATGCTGTTTGCACCCAAGGATCAGGCCCTCCGCAAACGATGCCACGAATTGTTCCGCCAGGCAGTCGCTCATTACGGGTTGGTGGTGCTGGGCCAACGCGATGTACCCGGGGACACCTCGGGGCTGGGGGATATCGCCAGAGCGTCCGAGCCTTTCATTTATCAGGTATTTCTTGGCGCGGGCGGGCAGGAAGCCCAACCGCTGGAACGGGCGCTATACATGGCCCGGAAACGTGCCGAGCGGCTCATCAGCCAAACCCTGGGCGACGAGGCGGTCGATTTCTACATTTGTTCCATGTCAAGCCGCACGATCTGCTACAAGGGCATGTTCCTTGCGCCGCAGTTGTTCGGATATTATCCGGATCTGTCGAACCGGGAGACCGAATCGTCCCTGGCGATGGTGCACCAGCGTTACAGCACCAACACGTTCCCGAAGTGGAAACTGGCCCAACCGTTCCGGATGATCGCCCACAATGGCGAGATCAACACGCTCAGCGGTAACGCCAACCGAATGCACTCTCGCGAAGGCCTCCTGGACTGCGAATCGCTCGGTAGCGACCTGACCGACCTGATACCGATCCTGACTCCCGGAACCAGCGACAGCGCCCAGTTTGACAACGCGGTGGAACTGCTCGTCCGGGCCGGACGGTCGCTGCCGCACGCGATGATGATGATGATTCCCGAGGCGTTTGGGCCAGGCTATCACATCAGCACTGACAAGCGGGCGTTCTACGAGTATCACGCGGCGATCATGGAGCCCTGGGACGGTCCGGCCGCGATGGCATTCACGGACGGAAGCATAGTTGGCGGAATGCTGGACCGCAACGGGCTCCGTCCGGGCAGATATATTGTAACCACCGACGATCTGGTGGTCCTGGCCAGTGAGGTCGGAGTGGTTGACTTCCCGCCCAAACGGATCAGAGCCAAGGGACGCCTGCGACCGGGGCGCATGTTCCTCGTCGACACCAAAGCCGGTCGCATAATCCTCGATAACGAGATCAAGGGGCGTATCGCACGACAGAAACCGTACCGAAGGTGGCTTGCGGAAAACCGTATCGAACTGCGAGGATTGTTCGCCACCACCAAGGTCCAACCGCCGGATCCCTCGGTCTTGCACAAGCAGATGCGGACTTTTGGATACACGCGTGAAGTACAGCGACTGATTCTCATTCCGATGGCGGTCGATGCCCAGGAAGCCGTGGGCTCCATGGGCACTGACACGCCTCTGGCGGTGCTGTCGGACCGGCCAAAGCTGCTGTTCGAGTACTTCAAGCAGCTCTTCGCCCAGGTCACCAATCCTCCTATCGACCCGTTGCGAGAGGGGCTCGTGATGTCGTTAACGAGCTTTGTCGGAGAGCAACAGAACCTTCTTGCCGAGAGCCCCGAGCATTGCCGCATGCTCAAGTTGCCTCATCCCATTTTGACTAACGAAGACATGACTCTTCTCAAAGCGGCCAGGAGAGATGACCTTGCGGTCGCATCTCTCGACGCCCTGTTCGACGCCGCCGGCGACAATCCCGGCGAGGCGCTGCGGCAGGGAATCGAACAACTGATCGCCAAATGCGTCAAGGCCGTTGATGACGGCGCATCCCTGATCGTGATATCAGACCGTAACTTCACCAGCGATCTGGCGCCAATCCCCATCCTGCTGGCAACGTCAGCGGTGCAACATGCACTTGGGAAGCGTAAACTGCGAGGGCGGGCGGGACTCATCATCGAAACCGGTGAAGCTCGTGAAGTCATGCACTTCTGCCTGTTGTGCGGTTACGGCGCCAACGCGGTTAATCCGTATCTGGCTTTTGACGCTCTCAATGAGTTATCCGAACTGGGCGAAATTCCCGAACACATCGACCCCGAGCAGATAGTCGACAACTACATATCCGCCGTCAAGAAAGGCATCCTCAAGACAATGTCCAAGATGGGCATCTCCACGCTGCGGAGCTACCAGGGCGCCCAGTTGTTTGAGGCAATCGGAATCAACCGAAGCGTGATCGACGCTTACTTCTCCGGCACGCCGTCGCGGATACAGGGCGTGGATATCGACACGATCGCTCGGGAAGCGTTAATGAGGCACGAGGAAGCTCACGCCGATCCGATCCCGGGCGAGTTGCCTCTCGAGTACGGCGGGGAATACAGTTATCGCGTTGACGGCGAGGAGCATCTCTGGAATCCGGAAACGGTCTCGCTGCTCCAGCACGCCGTGCGCGCCGGCGACACGGAAACATACGAGAAGTACGCCGCACTCATCAACGATCAATCCAAAAAACTGTTCACGCTGCGAGGCCTCTTTGAATTTGCGCCTGGCGAGCCCGTGGCGATAGACGAAGTCGAACCGGCAGAGGAAATCGTCAAGCGGTTCTGCACGGGCGCAATGTCGCACGGTTCGATCAGCAAGGAAACCCACGAAACGATGGCCCTGGCGATGAATCGCCTCGGCGCGATGAGCAATACCGGCGAGGGAGGAGAAGACCCTGCGCGTTACGCCCCGACCGGTAACGGCGATTCGCTCAACAGCGCGATCAAGCAAGTGGCCAGCGCGCGGTTCGGGGTGACAATCGAGTACCTTTCCCAGGCGAAGATGCTGCAGATCAAGATGGCCCAGGGCGCCAAGCCCGGTGAAGGCGGACAGTTGCCCGGATACAAGGTAACCGAAGATATCGCCCGCCTGCGGCACGCCACTGGGGGCGTGACACTGATATCCCCGCCTCCTCACCACGACATTTACTCCATCGAGGACCTGGCCCAACTGATCTACGACCTGAAATGCGCCAACGGGGAAGCCCGGATCTCGGTAAAACTGGTCAGTGAAGCCGGCGTGGGCACGGTCGCGGCGGGAGTGGCAAAGGGAAACGCCGATGAAGTGCTCATCTCCGGACACGACGGCGGTACGGGCGCCAGTCCCCTGTCGTCAATCAAACACGCGGGCGGTCCGTGGGAACTGGGCCTTGCCGAAACGCAGCAGACTCTGGTTCGCAACGGTCTGCGGGATCGAATCTGCCTGCAGGCGGACGGACAGATGAAAACCGGGCGCGACGTCGTTGTCGCCGCCCTGCTCGGCGCCGAGCGATTCGGTTTTGGCACGGCACCGCTGGTATCGCTGGGATGCTGCCTCATGCGAAAATGCCACCTGGGCACCTGCCCTGTTGGAATCGCCGCACAAGACCCGGAACTCAGAAAACAGTTCACCGGAAAGAGCGAACACCTTCAAAACTTCATGATGTTCGTGGCCAACGAGGTTCGCGCCATCATGTCCGCGCTGGGCTTCCGCAAGTTTGAAGATATGGTCGGACAGACCGGCATCCTCCAACGTCGAAAAGCAATCGATCACTGGAAAGCTCGCGGTCTGGATCTGTCGGCGATCCTCTACAGCACCGCCGCTACTAGTGGAAGCCCCGCCCGCCAGGTTCGAAACCAGGATGACATGCTGGCGTCGCATCTTGACCGACAGATCCTTGAGGCTGTCGGCAATAGTATCCAGACCCGCCAGAAAATATCCCTGGAGATCCCGATTAAGAACAGGGATCGTGCGGTGGGCGCCATTCTGAGCAATAGGATTGCCCGAGCCCACGGGTCGGAGGGCCTGGAAGACGGGACAATTAACGTCACGCTGAATGGTTCGGCGGGGCAGAGTTTCGGGGCGTTTCTGGCCCCGGGCGTGACGTTCAACCTGGTTGGCGACAGCAACGATTATCTGGGCAAGGGACTCTCGGGCGGACGGATCGTGGTTCGGACACCTCCATCAGCCCCCTTCCCGCCGCACGAGAACGTTATCACCGGTAATGTTGTGCTTTACGGCGCGACGGCGGGCGAGGTGTTCATCAACGGCCTGGCCGGTGAGCGGTTCGCCGTCCGCAACAGCGGAGCGGTGGCGGTTGTTGAAGGCATCGGCGACCATGGTTGCGAGTACATGACCGGCGGAGTCGTGGTCGTGCTCGGGCAAACCGGGCGAAACTTCGCCGCGGGAATGAGCGGAGGGATTGCCTATGTCCTCGACGAGCATCAGCTCTTCGACACGCTGTGCAATCTGGATCTGGTGGATATCGAACCAATCCTGGACCCTGCCGATACCGACCGATTGCATGCGCTAATCGCACGCCATCACGAATGGACGGGCAGCCTTCGGGCAAAAGGAATCCTGGATCGATGGCGCGACATGCTGGGCAAATTCGTGAAAGTGGTGCCAATCGACTATCGACGGGCTATCCAGCGGATGAGAGATCGTGAAGAGAGGCAGGCTGACAGCACTCCGGCCACCGAGGAGGTGTTCCGTGGGTAAACCGACCGGATTCATGGAATATCATCGCATCGAGGCGCCTCGTCGCCGGGTCGATGAAAGGGTCGGCGACTACCGCGAGATCAATCTGCCGCTATCGGCGGAAGCCATTAATCAACAATCGGCACGCTGCATGGACTGCGGAATTCCATTCTGCCACGGGTTCGGTTGCCCACTGGCCAATCGTATCCCCGAGTTCAATGATCTGGTATATCAGGACCGATGGCGCCAGGCATGTGAGATGCTCCATGCGACCAATAACTTCCCGGAGATTACCGGACGTCTGTGCCCGGCGCCGTGCGAGGCGGCATGTACGCTGAATATCAACAACAAACCGGTCTCAATCAAGCAGATCGAACTTGAAATCGTCGAACGTGGATTCTCCGCCGGATGGATCGGGCCCCTTATCCCAGAGAAGAAGACCGGCAAGCGGGCGGCCGTTGTCGGATCGGGCCCGGCGGGTCTCGCCGCCGCACAGCAACTCGCACGCGCCGGACATGACGTGGTCGTCTTCGAGAAGGATCGCCGGATCGGCGGATTGCTGAGATACGGAATCCCCGACTTCAAACTCGAAAAGAGAATCATCGACCGCCGCCTCGAACAGATGCGGGCGGAAGGCGTGGAGTTCCAGACCGGCGTTATCGTCGGAAAGGACCTTTCGCTGAAGTACCTCCGCCAGCGGTTCGACGCAATCTGCCTGACGATCGGAGCCGGCAGGCCGCGCGACCTGGGCGTTCCCGGGCGGGGACTTGAGAATATCCATTTCGCCATGGAATACCTCGCCCAGCAGAATCGCGTTAATTCAGGCGAAGACCTCGGCAGCGACAAGCAGATCACCGCCAGGGACAAGATCGTAGTCGTCATAGGCGGTGGAGACACCGGAAGCGATTGCGTGGGCACGGCCATTCGCCAGGGCGCGAGCGAAGTTCACCAGTTCGAGATCCTTCCCAGGCCTCCCGAAGGTCAGGATCCGAAAGCGCCCTGGCCTCTGTGGCCGAAAATCCTGCGGACCTCGACTTCTCACCAGGAGGGCTGCCTGCGCCGTTGGGGCGTCCTGACCAAGAGATTCATGGGCGCCGGAGAGCGGGTCAGCCAGTTGCGCGGTTGCGATGTAACGTGGACCGAGACCAAAGGCAAGTGGAAGATGAGCGAAGCGGCAGGGACAGAGTTCCAAATGGATGTGGATCTGGTGCTGCTGGCAATGGGGTTCCTGCACGTGGTTCGAGACGGTCTGGTCGAAAGCTTCGCCCTGAAATGCGATCCGACAGGCAATCTCATGGTGGACGAAGATTACCGGACTTCCGAACCCGGTATATTCGCGGCGGGAGACTCAGTGGTCGGCGCGTCGCTGATCGTTCGCGTCATCGCAGCCGGCAGGGCTACAGCAGCGTCCATAAACCGTTACCTGCAAAACTCTTAGTCATAGCCCCCCTCAATAATGGTATGGCAGAGGGCCGGCATCGATTTCATCTTCCAGACGTCGAGTGATTTCAGCTTGCTTTCCGGGAATCATGCTACCTGGCGGCCTGGAGCGCCTCGATGATTCCCTTGCTGACATATTGAGCGATCAGGTCGTTGCCCGCCAGTACAGTCGGCACGCGCCCGCCATTGAACCCGTGCTTGAAGAGCTTGACCTTGAGCCCCCTGGTCTTGTGCTCATCGCCAGCGCCTTTTTCATCACAGATCCTTTAGCTCTCAAAATATACGCCGCCGGTCTCAAGGGCTTTTCTCAGTTCGGTATAGGGCAGGTCCCGCATGGCGCATTTTTTCGCCGCACAGAGCGCCGCGGCCGTTCCGGCGGCCTGGCCCTGGCCCATGCAGCATACAGTATTCCGCGTGGACATGTGGGCGCGATGATCGGAAGTGATCATCATCCCGGCGACCAGCAGGTTATCGATCTTCGCTGCGCGGAGCGCCTTGTACGGAATCCCGTACGTGCCGCCGTTGGCGATCTGGTATCGCGGCGCACTGTCGTGAAAACCGTACACCATGATGTCGTCGGCGAAGTGCCTGCCTCCGATCACGTCCTCGTGCGTTATGTCGTAGTCGCAGACAATCCGCCTCCCCCTCCGGATGCAGAGAGTAGGGCTGGTCCGGGCAATGAACGCCTTCTCGCATCCCGGGACGAATTTCCGCAGGACCTGTATAGCTTTGGCCTGTCGCTTCCGCAGTTCCAGCTCCGTCCTGGTCACCGCGTCCCGGTCCGTCGGTTTGCCCGGTATCCGACAGTTCAGCTTGATGAACATGAAATAGTCGTCATGCACGGTTGTGATAACGACCGACATTCCGATTTTCCCAGCCGCCGCCCTGAACTCAGCGGGCAGCTTTCGCCCGTTGGCGTGCAGTCTGACGATCTTCCCGGGTTTACCGCTGCGCATACCCTCGCTGTACTCCTTTAAGGCGCCGGACGACTTGAGGAACTCGTGGTATTTCTCGACGCTCACATTGGCCACGCCGATGCTGTTGGCCACCGAGTAGTCATTCGGCTCGGTGTATTCCGCCCCGGCCCGTGCAGCCAGATCGCCGATCGCCGTGCAGTCGACGAACGATCCGGCGAAAATCGCTTCGCGCCCGGAGCGGCTTTCGGCGATAACTCCCTTGATTCTCGAACCGTCCCTGATTGCATCGACCAGCATGGTCCCCACACACACGTGTACTCCGGACTCGACAAGCATCTCGAACGTAACCAGCTTGTACATTTCGGTGTCTATCGCGGTACACATCGAATCGTAGTTGAACCCCTTTGTCATCTCGGCGTGCCCGGTGGTGGCGCCGACCTTCGCGAGGCGGTCGATGATCTCCTGGGCGATCCCCTTGACGACCTGGCGTTTTTTTGCGTTTGGGAAAGCTTTCCATAGATTGTAGAAGCTGTGCAGGGCGGTCCCGCCTTCGGTGACGGTTCCGCCGGGGTATCCCTTCTTTTCGATCAGCACGGTTTTTGCCCCCTGGCGTGCCGACGCCAGCGCCGTAACCACACCGGCCGTGCCGCCACCGGCCACGACGACATCACACTGCTTTACGGGCAGTTTTCTCGCCGGTTCCTGGTAGTAAGCCGCGGATTTATCGCTCGATGCTCCCTGTGCGGTAGCGGCATGGACGCCTGCCCCAAGCATAACCATAGTCGATGAGAATTCCCGTCGATTCATAGTGTTCTCCTTTACGATTCAATCTACAGACAAAACGCGCAGCGCCACGTCGTTCGCGAATTCCGGCGACTTCAATATCGCATGACCGCCCTTGTGTGCGATCTCCTCGAACTGAATCGTCTTGCCCGTTTTGACGTTCACCCATTCGATGCGATATCGTCCGGCCGGGAGATCCAACACGAGTGTTGTCTTGACACGATCCTTCAGATAGTCGCGAATGTTCTTGGGCTTCTTTGGCAGCGGCACGCGAATGTATATCGCATACGCCCTGCCCCGCCTCGCCAGCACGCGCGCCGACAGGCCGCCCGAAACGCTCTTGACGATCGAATTATCCGGCCTCATCCGAACGAAATCAAAACTGTAGAGGAACTCCTTGAGGACGCGCAACTGCTTCCGCAGCGCCGGGCTTCCGCCACCGGGCGACTTGTAATTCAGCAGCGTCCCGCCGGGGTGTTTGGGGGTAAACGAGTAGTCGAGATTGTTGTACAGCCCCCCGCCGGCCAACAGGAAATCCCAGCCCTCGCTTCGATACAGGAAATTGTGACTTCCGCGGAAGCCCGTCTCGTTCTCTCCGATCACCTTTCCGAGCCCGTAGTTCATCGCCACCGTGTCCGGCGGAACGCAATAGTGGAAGTTGAATATCGATACTCCTTTGTGCGGTTTGACGACCTTCTTCTTGCCGTTGGCGATGTTCATCGAGATAAGATGCTTCTTGGGCAGATCGGCTTCCGTCCGGACAATCGTGTCGACAATGCGATTCTGCCACTCGACCGTCACGCCGCCGAAGTACGACTCGTTGCAGACTTCAAAGTAGAGGTTGTCGAACCCATTCAGTTCGGCGACTATCTTCTTCGTGAAGCCCACCTGCAACTCGACCAGTCGCTTGTGCTTGAGGGTAAGCACTTCGGTGCGGCGGCACTTGCCGACTCCGTTAACGTTGTTGGCCGCATTCATCGGCGAGGCCCGCCACAACTCGTCGCGATAGAGAGGGCAGAACAACGTCATTTCCACAACGATACCGGCCTTGTCGGCGGCGGCCATGAGTTTCTTCAGGCGGGCGAAGTAGTTTGTATCCCACTTGGTCAGGTCGAATCTGTTGCCTCCGTCCGAACTGCCCTTAGTCCCGCTCCTGGCCCAGGGGCAAATATATCGCCCCGGTTTCGGCGCCAAAGGGTTATCGGTAATGCCAAACGAACCGGGCACCTCCCGGTACGTGCCGGAGAACACGCGGGTGTGGTTCAGCCTGTCCGCCCCCAGCGTCCGGAAGTAGCGAGCGTAGTCGAAATCGAGATTCAGCAGCGCCCCGTAATGCTCGCCCGAAGTTATCAGTATCGTCGGCTTGTCGCGCCAGAGAAAATAGTGCCCGTTATCCGGGTGCAGCATGATCGGCCTGCCCGCCTCGGCCGCCTCGAGCCCGCAAGCCAGCAGAGCACACATGATTCCAACGTTCAGAGACTGCTTCATAGCGTAAACCTTTTCATACAAAGAAAGTGCATCAGCCGTGATTCAAGTACTAAAATAGACTATCACGCCCGCCATGGAAAGGACTCATATCATGTCGCCAAAGAGCATTCTTGCAGCTATCGCAGTCTCGCTGATTAAGTTTATGGGGAGGTTTTGCGAGAACCTCCCATTCCGGGGGACAAGTTCCGGGAATCCCTCCTTCCCCCGTAGCTAACGTCTAAGCTCTGCGGCGCGGTCTTTACGCGTCCGCTGGAGCGTCTTGTTATGCTATTTAATCTGCACTCAGTATCGCACGCTGCGGTCGGTTGTGTCAACTGCGGGTGGTGGTCGCCAAATAATCGTCTATCTAGCCCATCCAAACTGCGTGATCTCCCTGAACCAACACACCTTTGACGGGCGTGGCAAGCCCAAGGATTCAGGACCGACCCCCAGTTTTCCCCAATCTACTTTTCTTTCAACTTCTTTAGGAATAGATCCTTTGGCAGGTCATTGATTTCGCATGAGTCAGGCAGTTTCTCCAGAATCCCCACTAACTGGCGATCTGTCGGGTCGACTGTCAGTTTCAACTTACAGAATTTCGGCAATCGTAACAACTCTGCGGGATCCAGTTTGGTGTGGCGGATTTCGAGTGTTTCCAGGTTAGTCAGATCCGGAGGCAGCACCTTTATAGAGGTGTTGTTGATCTTCAATTCCCTTAAAATACTACCCTTGATTCCAGAAAGGTCTGTGACCTTTGTTGATGATAAATCCAAGCGATGATAGCTTCGATCGGCAAGAGCAGCCAGGTCGGTGTCCGTAATCGCTATGCCGGCCAGGCCGAGGCTACCGAGGTTCGGTTGAGATGCAATAAACTCCAGAACGGCTTTCTTGGCAACGGCTGTGCCGCCGATTCCATTGGATATGTCAAGGCCCCAAAGCTTTGGCATCTCTTTCAGCGGCGTCAGGTCGGTCACTTTTGTATTGGATATGTCAAGCTCATTAAGAAAGTACATCCCTTTCAGCGGCGTCAGGTCGATCACTCCTGTATTGGATATGCCAAGCATCTGAAAATTGGACATCCCTTTCAGCGGCGTCAGGTCGGTCACTCCTGTATTCTGAAGGGAAAGCGACTCTATATGCGGCAGCTCTTTCAGCGGCGCCAGGTCGGTTACTCTTGTATTCTGAAGGTAAAGACCTTCAAGATCGCGCAGCCCTTTCAGCGGCGTCAGGTCGGCCACTCCTGTTTCCTGAAGATCAAGCCACATTAGATATCGCATCCCGCTCAGCGGCGTCAGGTCGGTCACTTTTGTATTGGATATGTCAAGGCCCGCAAGATAGGGCAGCCCTTTCAGCAGCGTCAGCAGCGTCGGGTCGGTCAGTCCTGTATTCTGAAGGTAAAGGTACCTTAGCTTTGGCAGCCCTTTCAGCGGCGTCAGGTCGGTTGCTTTTGTATTGGATATGTCAAGCGACCAAAGCTTCGGCAGCCCTTTCAGCGGTGTCAGGTCGGCCACTGTTGTATTGGATATGTCAAGCTTATCAAGATTGGGCAGCCCTTTCAGCGGCGTCAGGTCGGTCACTCGTGTATTGGATATGTCAAGCACGTGAAGATAGCGCATTCCTTTCAGCGGCGTCAGGTCGGTCGCTCCTGTATTGGATATGTCAAGGTTATAAAGATCGGACATCCCTTTCAGCGGCGTCAGGTCGGTCACTCCCGTATTCTGAAGGTGAAGCTGCCTTAGATGCCGCAGCCCTTTCAGTGGCGTCAGGTCGGCCACTTTTGTATTTTGAAGGTAAAGATCCCTAAGCCCTGGCAGCCCTTCCAGCGGCGTCAGGTCAGTCACTTTTGTATTTTGAAGGTAAAGATCCCTTAGATTTGGCAGCCCCTTCAGCGGCGTCAGGTCGGCCACCATTCTATTTTGAAGGTAAAGATCCCTAAGCCGTAGCATCCCTTTCAGCGGCGTCAGGTCGGTCACTTTTGTATTGTGAAGGTAAAGATCCTGAAGATTTGGCATCCCTTTCAGCGGCGTCAGGTCGGCCACTCTTGTATTTTGAAGGTAAAGATCCTGAAGATTTGGCAGCCCTTTCAGCGGCGTCAGGTCGGTCACTCCTGTATTCTGAAGATAAAGCCTCCGTAGGTTTGGCATCCCTTTCAGCTGCGGCAGGTCGGTCACTCCTGCTTCCTGAAGATCAAGAGAACTAAGTTGAGGCAGCCCTTGCAGGCTGGTCAATTTTGTATTCTGAAGGTGAAGATCCCTAAGCCTTGGCAGCCCTTGCAGGCTGGTCACTTTTGTATTCTGAAGGTAAAGCCTCTCTAGTTTTGGCGCCTCTTTCAGCGGCGTCAGGTCGGTCACTTCTGTATTCTCAAGATAAAGCCTCTTTAGGTTTGGCAGTCCTTTCAGCGGCGTCAGGTCGGTTACTTTTGTATCCTCAAGGACAAGACTCTCTAGTTTTGGCAGCCCTTTCAGCGGCGTCAGGTCGGTCACTAAAGTATAATTGAGGTGGAGCGATTCCAGATTCGCCAGTGTCCCGAGACCGGTGATGTTTGTCCAAGACCCCGTTAGTGTCAGTGCTTCTGGTTCAAGAGTGAGAATCAGGTTAATTGCTCCTGTCCTGTTCTTTGGTGTGATTGGATCATCCAGAAGAAGAAGAGACAGTTCAACGATGGGCTTAACCCGTAACTCCGTGAGTTGGTCCGGCCGCCCCATGAATCCCAAGTCTTCGAATTCTTTTTCATAGCACCTGGAGCATTCATCGATGTCGGTGGTCCACCCTTTGTCTGGAAGCCGCCACCTTCCCTTCATAAATATGATGAGCTTCCGCAAGGACATCTTAACCTCGCCGTTGGCGTTTCGGGCATTTTCTTTGGTCAGCTCAGGAATATCCCGCTTCCGTACAAACGTATCCCGAAGCTCGGCATAGGCGGCCTGCCGATTTTCGAGTGATTCGTCAGCGAGTTGCTTAATAAGGGCTTGAACCCTTGCCTTCCGTTCGGGCTCATCAACCGTGACTGCAGGCGGCGTGACTACAGGGGCGGGCTTTGTAGCGGGCGTGGGTTTTGTCGGTTCTTCCGGCGTCTCGGGCTGCTCTTCGTTCGGGGAGCTACATCCGCACAAGAAAGCAGACAGCATGACAACCACGCAACCTATCGTCAACGTCACTCCCCGCAATTTCTTTATATTCTCAATCATTTTGTCCTTTGCATAACAACTTAGTCTGGCTCATGATCGCTGGCGCAGGGTTTCTGTGTACTTTCGGGGCCTTTTCCCTGTCCGAAACTTGCCAGTTCGCAGCTTCTCATAACCCCGTCCCCTTATTTATAGATGCTCATTCCAGCTATAACAAGCACAAAATAGAATAGTTAGGGATGAACCCTCTCTGTTTCGGGCAATTTCCGGCACTACGCAACTGAGACAGAAAAATAACTTGTTTGTTAGGTCTTTGTACGGTACAATACCTTATGTCTCATGATCAGTGGCACGAGATTCCAATAAGCGGTGCGGCATGAACAAACTGGACAAGATCCTGGACGAGTATCACAAGTACCTTATGTTTCGCAAATTATGCAAAGCCGAGCATGCTCCGTACCTCGTCCGCTGGGCCAAGCAATTCCTCCGGTTCGCAAAGGGCAAGACCGGCCACAAATTCGAGACAGTGATCGAAATGTTCAGGTGTCACCTGGAGCAGAATCCGAGGATCACGGACTGGCAGATACGCCAGGCAATTGATGCTGTGATCATCTACAAGCACCAGTTCAGGCAGAGCCAGTTTCCCGACGCCCCTTCGTCCGGCTTGGGGCTGGATGCTAAGGCGACCCTGGAAAAGGCCAGACAGTTTGCATCCCTCAAGAGGTACGCCAGATCGACCCGCAAGACTTATCTAGCGTGGATACGCCGATTTCTCCATTGGCTCAGCCAGTCGGGCGTGGACCGCAAGCCCACGGATGAAGACATCAAAGGTTTCCTGACTCGTCTTGCGATGAAAGAGGGCCGTTCCGCATCGGCGCAGAATCAGGCGTTCTCCGCGCTGCTGTTCCTGTGTCGCAATGTCATAGACGTCGATCTGCATGATATGTCGAAGAATGTCAGGGCAAAGAGGTACAGGCCGTTGCCAACGGTCCTGTCACCCGACGAGGTCAGAAGGATCATCGACAATGCTGAACCGAAGTACCGGCTCATGGTCAGGCTGATTTACGGAACGGGCATGAGGAAGATGGAACTGCTGAGATTGCGCGTCAAGGATGTCAACTTCGAATACGCCAACATCTTCGTCCGGGACGGCAAGGGCAATAAGGACCGGGCCGTAACATACTGCTTCCCCATCACCGCACACAACCGACGCTCGCCAGTCTCCCGCTCGGATCAGTATCAGTCAAGCGTGACTCATATACCAGAATAGACTATCATACCCGCCATGGAAAGGAACCATCTCATAGTGCCAAAATGTATTCTCGCCGGTATCGCAGTCTCGCTGTGCTTTTGCGGATGCGCCGCCGACAGCGGAACCATCGAGCTTGTCGATTATCACGTTCATCTCAAAGGCGGTTTGACTCTTCCCGAAGCCATCGCAATGTCGAAAGAAAACGGTATCAAGTACGGCATCGCGCCTAATTGCGGGCTGGGATTCCCCGTGACCGACGACAAGGGCCTGCGCGAGTATGTCGCCGGCGTGAAGGGCAAGGGCGTCTACGTCGGCATGCAGGCCGAAGGCAGGGAATGGGTGACGCTGTTCTCGCCCGAAGCCATCGCCGAGTTTGACTACGTATTCTCTGACGCCCTTACCTGGCGCGACCACAAGGGCAGGCGCATGCGCCTGTGGGTGCAGAAGGAAGTGGTCATCGACGACAAGCAGCAGTTTATGGACATGTACGTCGACCGGATCGTCTGGATCATCGACAACGAACCGATCGACATCTTCGTCAACCCTACGTTTCTTCCGAAGGCGATCGCCGGAGAATACGACAGCCTCTGGACCGAGCCCCGGATGAAGCGCGTTGTCGACGCGGCCGCCAAGAACGGCGTCGCCATTGAGATCAATGCCAAACTCAAGCTGCCGAAGGAAGCATTCATAAAGAAAGCAAAAGCGGCGGGCGTGAAGTTCGCCTTCGGGACGAACAACGGCAACCGAAATCTGGGCAAACTGGAATATTGCCGGGCAATGATCGCCAAATGCGGGCTGACTCCCCGGAACATGTTCACGCCGAAAGGCGACGGCAAGAAAGCCATTCAACTCAAGAAGCTGCCTAAACTGAAGTACTGACACATTTGGGAGACACGAAAATGGAACGACGAGATATTCTGAAAGGTTCGCTGGCCGCGGCGGGGATCGCTGCTCTGGGCGCCACGCCGGTAATGGGCGACAGGGCCATTAAGCCTCCGAAAGCAAAGCTGCGAATCTGCAGCCGGGAAGGATGCATACCGGGCAAAACGCTGAAGGAGAAAGTCGACAATCTGCAGAAATGGGGCGCAGCGGCCGTGGAGTTGAACGGGGGGAACCTGGCTGGGCGGAAGAAGGAGATCACCGATGCCCTGAAAGGCACGACGATCAAGGTCGGAGCCATTTGCGGCGGGTATTCCGGCGTGCTGATCTCGCCCGACAAGACTGAACGGGACAAAGCGATATCGACACTGAAAGAAACCCTTACCGCCGCCGCCGAGTGGGGCGCAGCGGGTGTTATCGCCGTGCCCGCCTTCAATCATCACAAGCAGCTCGTCGGCAAGGAAGCCCGCGCCGCGCTGATCGAATCGCTGAAACCGATCGGCGAACACGGAGCCAAGGTCGGCGTGCCGGTGATGCTGGAGCCTCTGAACCGAAAGGAGGCGTACTTCCTGCGCCAACTGGCGGACGCCGCGTCGATCTGCCGCGACGTCGGCAACCCCGGTGCGGCGATGATGGGCGACTTCTACCACATGTACTTCGAAGAGACCTCCGACCAGGGAGCGTTCATGTCGGGGGGCAAGTATCTCCGTCACGTGCATCTCGGCAGCATCAAGCGCAAACTGCCCGGGCAGGACGCCCGCAGCTTCGTCGACGGATTCCGGGGCCTCAAGCGAATCGGATACCAGGGATGCGTCAGCCTCGAGTGCGGATGCATCGGTAAGAAAGAGGTCGAGATTCCAAAATCCTTCCGCTTCCTCGAGAAACAGTGGGCCGAGGCCACGATATGAAAGCGTCAACCAACCGATCTGCTGCGTGCCTGGCGGCCCTTGGCGTCTGCCTGACCGTCTGCACACTTGCCGGGTGCGCCGAGCCGACGATGAGGGTCTACCTGGGAACCTACACGCGCACGGGGAGCAAGGGCATCTACGTCTGCGAACTGAATCTGGCGAGCGGCGCCCTGACCGAACCGCGTCTGGCCGCGGCGACCGACAACCCGACATTCCTGGCGATACACCCGTCGGGGCGATTCCTCTACGCTGCCGGTGGAGCCGCGAGAATCGATGGCAAGCCGACCGGCCTGGTGACCGCGTTTGCGATGGACAAGACCACCGGCAAGCTCACGCAGCTCAACCGGCAGTCGTCGGGCGGTAGAGGACCCTGCCACGTTGTCGTCGACGCCAAGGGACGCCATGCGCTGGCTGCGAATTATTCCAGCGGCTCGGTGGCGTCCCTGCCGATCGCCCCCGACGGTAAACTCCGTCCCGCCGCGAGCGTTATCCAGCATACCGGATCGAGCGTCAACAAGCGCCGCCAGGGCGGACCGCACGCACATTCGATCAATCTCGACCGCGCCAACCGCTTTGCGGTCGCCGCCGATCTGGGCGCCGACAAGCTGTTCGTATACCAGTTCGCCCCGACCACCGGGACGCTCAAACCACACGCCCCGCCCGCGGTAAAACTCGCCCCCGGCGCCGGGCCGCGACATTTCGCGTTCCATCCCAACGGGCAATTCGCCTACGTCATCAACGAACTTGACTCGACGGTTACCGCGTTTGCCTTCGATGCAAAGAAAGGAACGCTGGCGAAACTCGACACCGTCTCGACCCTTCCGCCCGACTTCAAAGACTCCAACTCCACCGCCGAGGTCCAGGTCCATCCGTCGGGGAAATTCCTCTACGGGTCAAACCGCGGGCACGACAGCCTGGCGATCTTCGCGATCGACAGCAAGTCGGGCAAGCTCACCCCGGTAGGCCACCAGCCCACCGGCGGGAGGACACCCAGGAATTTCGGTATCGATCCCACGGGGCGATTTATCCTGGCTGCCAATCAGAACTCGAACAATGTCGTTGTCTTTCGAGTCGATCAGGCCACCGGACGCCTGAAGCCCACCGGCGGCAGCATTGCGGTATCGTCGCCGGTATGCGTAAAATTCCACGCTCAGTAACCCCGAGGCTAATGTCACATATGGTTCACGGTTTGGCGTTTGAGGAGTAGTGAAATGCGATTGTGTCTTGTCTTCCTGGCCGCGGTTACGCTCGCGCCGGCCGCCGCACCCGCCGCCCTTCCCGAGCGGCTCGCCATCACGCAGTATGGTATTACCTGGACGTTTTCCGCACCCATACAAGCCGGTCGATTCATCACCGGCGACTGGTGGGTCGTCGGGCCGGTTACGCTCAAGAGCATCACCCCCGCCCCATCCGCCGGGCGTCACGGGGCGGTAGTCAACCCCCCCGCCGGAGCCAAACAGGGCTACGACGATCGCATCTCCGGATTCGACGCCTCGCTGCGGATCAAGTGCCCGCTGGCCCTCCGCCCGGGCGACTCGCTCGTCACCACCGCCAGCCTCCCCAAAATCGGCGTCAAAACGCCCGATACCGTCCGCGGGCAGTACTGTCGCGGACCGCTCCGCACCGCCGCCGTGCTTACCTGCCTCAAACGCCCACCCCCCGCCGGCGCGTTCCGCCCGGGGTATGTCGGAAAGTGGAAGAAGCAGTTCACCGTCTCGCAGCTCAAACGCGACGCCCTGCCCCGCCTCAAAGCCCCCGATCCCAAAAACGTCCCTGACGCCAAACCGTACGAGCGATACCTCCGGCGTATCTGGCTGGACCACATGCGCCAGTGGTCCAACCGGAAAATGCACCCGTTGGAAAACATGCCCGACTACGGCCGCGAGATCACCAACATCGTCTCGGACGTCGCCCTGCTGCTCTGCCTCGACGATTCCCAAAAGAAGCGCGAAACCCTCCTGCTCCAATTCGTCCAGAAGGGCATCGACTATTACGCAGCCGCCCTGTCCCATAACGATCTCTGGATCGCCAACGGAGGGCACAATTCCGGGCGAAAATGGCCAATTCTCTTCGCCGGCCTGATGCTCGACGATAAGGACATGATGAAGGTTAAAGCCACCTTCCAGGAAGACCAGCAGACGTACTACGGCCCGCGTTTCGACCGCGGTAAGCAAGCGATCTGGACGATCGCCCCGGGCAATCCCAACAAGCATCACGAAGAAGCCGACCCCAAAAAATGGTCCACCTACGGCGACACACGCGGTAATAACGGCCTGAAAGCCGAGGCATACCGCAAACTCAACGGTCCGACGTGGGTCGGCCAGGCCCTGGCCGCCCGCCTGACCGGAATGAAAGACAAATGGTCCCACCCCGCATTCTTCGATTACGTGGACCGCTGGATAAAGGAAGACGGCGGCCCGAAGAAGGGTTTTGTAAGAAAAATGTGGGATCGATACCGGTCTAAGAACTAGAATCGTTGCCGATTCCAGAACCGCTATCAGCTATTAGCTATCAGCCGTCAGCAACAAACCCCGAACCCGACGGCGAGCTGCGACGGCGGACGGCGCCTCTGTGTGGAGGTGGCCGTAACAATACCCTACTTATCCCAATTGGCGTCGATGATCTCCTGGATCTTCGGATACTTTTTGTCAGTCTCGTTGAGTTCCTCGCGCGTCTTTTTGAGTTCGACTTTCATGTCGGCGATGATCTTTCTGTACGCCGGGTTGGCGTACTGGTTTTTCATCTCGGAAGGATCCTTCTCCAGATCGTAGAACTCCCACGCAACCGGCGTGCGGCCGGTTCCTTGAAGGCCGCATCCATAGAAAAATATCAGCTTGTAACGCTCGCCGCGAATACCGAAATGCGCCGGGACCTTCAGGTTGTGGGCCATGTGCATCCAGTAGCGGTAATAGGTGCTCGTGCGCCAGTCCTTTGGCTTCGGCTCGTTTTTCAAAGCGGGGAGGAAGGATCGCCCCTGCATGTAATCGGGCGTTTTGAGGCCGCCCAGGTCGAGGATCGTCGGAGCAAAATCGGTATTGTTGATAAGCCACGAGTTCGATGAGCCCGGCTTGACCATTTTCGGATAATGCACGATGAAGGGCATTCGCATCGCCTCTTCGTACATCCATCGCTTGTCGGTCAGGTCG
Source organism: Phycisphaerae bacterium (assembly GCA_016782885.1). Taxonomy (GTDB): domain Bacteria; phylum Planctomycetota; class Phycisphaerae; order SM23-33; family SM23-33; genus BS750m-G57. Next base: position 33,720 of record JADHXQ010000007.1, read on the forward strand.
TGTTCGCCGAGGAAGAACCCCTGGTCGCCGGTATACATGATGACCGTATTATCGAGTTCGCCGGTTTTCTTCAGGTAGTCGATCAGGCGTTTTACGTTGTCGTCGACGCCTTTGACGCACCTGAGGTATCGTTTGAGAAACTTCTGGTAGACCGCCCGCCCGTATTCGGGCTCCTCCAGCTTCTTAGTGACCCCCAACCGGTTGCCCAGGCCCCAACTCGGATGGGCCCTGGTGACGCCGGCTCCGAATTTGCGGGTCGCTTCCGAGCCGAATCCTTCGGCGGGCTGGTTGTGGAGATTGTCCGGTTCGGGGATCGTCACATCTTTGAGATAGCTGTCGTAGCGTTTGGCGTTGCGGAACATGTCGTGCGGGGCTTTGAAGTGGTGCATCAGGAAGAACGGTTTGTTCTTGTCGCGCCCGTTTTTCAACCACTCAAGGCTGATGTCGGTCACGGCGTCGCTGGAGTGGAGTCCCTTTTGGGATATCGTGTTTTTACGCCAGGGTTTGTCGCCTCGCACGCGGAAGGTCGGATTGAAGTAGTCTCCCTGACCGGGCAGCACGCAGTAGTAATCGAACGCGCCGGGCTCCGCCGACAGATGCCACTTGCCCACCATGGCGGTTTGGTATCCGGCGGTTTTCATTTCGATGGGCAGGTATTGCCGTTCCGGCGGGATCTGCCCGCCGAGTGTCAGGATCCGGTTTGTCTGGGAGTATTGTCCGGTGATGATGCTGGCTCGGCTTGGCGTGCAGATCGAGTTGTTGCAGAACACGTTGTCGAACCTCATGCCGTTTTTCGCCAGTGCGTCGATATTTGGCGTGGGGTTGAGTTTCGCCAGGCGGCTTTGGTAAACGCCGATGGCCTGGGAGGTGTGATCGTCAGCCATGATGAACAGGACATTCGGTTTGGACGGTTTCGGGGTCTCGGCTCCTGCAAATCGGCTGCAAGCCAGTGCGCACGCCCCAGCCGACAGTGTTTTCAGGAACGTTCGTCGCGAAGAGTGGTTCGCCATGTTTTCTCTGCTACTCAAGGGTGTTTGGCCTGTTTGTTGCCTTGACCGGTCCTTATGGGTTTTCTAGAGGCGTTTCTTGCCGGTCTTCTCTCCTATTTTCGCAGCCGCGTACACCTTTCTCTGCTGGGGGGTGAGAATCCGCGTGTAGACGTATTTCTTGATGGGTCCGGTAACCTGCGCCGGGACATCGGCGCCGAGGGGAACGGCAAGGCGTTTGGCCTGGACGCTAACTGCCGACTCAATTTTGGCGATCTGCTCTTTGCTCGGTTCCAGCGACGAGAATTCATCCAGGATGATCTGTGAAAGAATCGGAGCATTCCACTTGCCCCGCTGGTCGGGGGTCAGCATCCCAAAGAATTTTCGCTCGTGGGAAGTTACAAAGTTCGCCCGGGCCTTGGACAGGGACTGCAATTGGATGACAATTGCCTTGCAGGCTCTCATGTCCCTGCGTGACGAGAGCTTCTCAAGCCGCGCCTTCATGATGTCAAACTTTTTTCGGTTGACCTTATCCCAGTTTGCCAGACCTTTGTCCCGGAGCGCCCGCATTGCGGGGATTTTCGTCTTCTGCTGGTCGGTGAGAGTAACCTGCTTGTCCAGTTTCTCCATGTCGTCAGTCAGCGATTCGTCCGTTTTGGGCAGTTCAATCTCCAGACCGACGTCCCGCAATTTCTGGAAATCCCGTTCGGCAAGTTCCTTCTTGTCCAGGTCCTTGTCCCTCTTGACGCTCTCCGTTTTCTTCCTGGTTGTCTTCTTTACTGCACCCTCGGCCAGCGATGCAAAGGCTAACGAGGCGACCATACCGGTAATAAGCCACAATTTCATTTTCATGGCGGATCTCACATCGAGGCGATTATAAACTGCTCCGCCGCCCACCTCGCGGGGCGACAGGGCTGACCGAAAATCGGCGTTTCGGGAATATCTCATAATCTCTTTTCGGCGGACGCCGCAGGCCGCCTTATCCTGAGATAATCCGCCGCTGTCAGCGCGCCACACAGATAAAGGGCGTCATAACCGCCATTATCAGCACAATCATCGCCAAGATCAAGAACAGGTTCCGAGGCGAGTTTATTGCACGGTCTTGGGCATTCGCTTTGTTTGGGTTATCTTGATTGGCTCGAGAGGCCCTTCCATACCGCCGGACCCTTGACTACACGCTTTGATGCTTGAGATGACACGCCGCGGCCTTGAAAGGATCGCCAGGCCCGTTGTACGCCCAGGCCCAACCGGTGGTCGGGGCCACCCAGACATTCATTCCCAGGCCGGCCGCTTCCTCGATGCAGCCGGAGACGTTCTTCACCCACACATCACTGCCAAGCTTCACGGTCGGACCGTTCACGGCGCTGTAGATCCCGAGAATCTCGACGTCCGTGATACTCTGGGCTTTCATGAGGCGCAGTTGCTCGCGTATTTCCTTTCGTGAGCATGGTTCCTTCCCCCCGGTTCATCGCGGGCGCACCGCCTGGAGTTTGAAGCTGTAGGTGTATTTCTTGATCGGCAGGGTGTATTCGGCATGCGGGCGTGCGCCCCAACTGTTGTCTCCGCCGACGCCCATCTGCTTGTGGTCGATGTTTACTGTGATCGTACCGCGGATCGGCAGATCGTGCGTGTGGCGGCCGGCGGACAGATCGGCCATCGTGTACGGCCAGGCGCTCACGCTGAGCAGTCCCGGTGAAAGGCTTCCGGCCCGCAGGCCGATGCCTCGCGCGTTGGTCAGCGCGACCCAGCGGACGTCCGTGCGATTGGCGTTTTCCTGCGGGCGAACGTAGGGATGCACGAGATCGGCGACCTTGCCGGAATACCGCCCGACCGCCCCGCCGGTCTTGCGGTCCATGTACGTCTCGTGCGGGCCTCGCCCGAACCATGTCATCGTATCGAAGGCGGCAGGCATGGCCAACTGCATCCCGACGCGAGGCAGGTTCGGGGCCTTGCCCGAAGGCTCGATGGCGCACTCGACTTTAACCGTCCCATCGCCGGTAATCGTGTAGACGTTTCGCCAGGTGGAGTTACCCGCGGTCAGCGAGGCTTCGGCGGTGATGCGGACGCTCTTTGGCCCGGTTTGCTCCGCCGTCACGGATTTGATCTTGCGCGCGGGTCCGGCGTTTTTCCAGATGCCCTGGCGATTGGGCATGCGATTGCCCCGATCGTTGTCGATCGGCACGCGCCAGAAGTTCGGCTCGAGCGGTGCGGCGACCAGTTCGACGCGGTCGGTTTTGAAGGACGTGACAGCGCCGTTCTTGCGCCCGACGGTTACCGCGAAACCCTTGCCCGTAACGACAAACGCGTCGGGCGATCTGGCAAGTTTGACCCCCGCCATAGCCGCAACGTTCGGCCCGGGCGCCGGCGGGACCTTATAGGGCATCTTGAACTGGTCCCATGCCACGACGTGTCCCTTGTCGGCCCAGGGCATATCAGCAGCCAGGGCGAAGACGACCTTGAGATAATATTCGCCACCGGGCGTGAGCTTGGGCTTCTTGAGCGGGATCGCGGTTTCAGCGGTCTTGTCCGCCTCGATCTTCAGTTTGCCCAAGGCGCCGGTGTCAATAACCTTCCCGTTGCACGCCAGCTCCCACGAAGCTGCGACGAAGTCGAGATTCCGGAAGATGTATTTATTGTGGATTTTCACTCGTCCCGCCGACAGGTCAACCGGGAGGACCTTGATGTTCTGGTAGACTTTCTTGACCTCCATCAGTGACGGATTCGGCCGGCGGTCCGGCTGGACAAGCCCGTTGCAGCAGAAATTACCGTCGTTGGGCTTGTCGCCGTAATCGCCGCCGTATGCCCAAAACTTTTTGGCCTTTGACTCGACCTTTCGGGCCTTGTCGAAATCGACCCAGAGGACGGCCGACGTCGGAGGCGTGGCGCCTGGCTTGTTCAGTTCGTCAGCGGTCAGGGCCTTGTTGTAAATTCTCACGCGACGGATCAGACCCCGGAAGGTGCGGTCGGGGTACTGGGCGTTGCGTCCGATGTTGGACGGGTATCCGCATGAGGCGATAGGCGCGCTGGATTTCCGCGAGGCCTTAACCTCGCCGTCGATGTAGAGCTTCAACTCCTCACCGTCATACACCCCCGCCACATGATGCCACTTGCCCAGCCAGTCGTTCGGAAGGGGCGTATTCAGCGTGACCCACTTGGCGGTCTTTCCGAAAATATTGAACTCGAGCTTCTCGCCGCTCACGTCGACCTTCAATCCGTACTGCGTATCGCCCTTTCCGACAATCGGCGAGTGGGTGGATGCCGGTTCGGGCTTTACCCACGCCTCGAGCGTCAGGGCCTTTCCGGTTATATCCAGGCTCGCATCATCGGGCAGGACGGCGTGGCCTCGCAAGGCCTTGACTCCGTCTGAAGCGACCAGCCTGCCGAAGAGTTTGACCGCGTGGGCCAACCGGCTGGCGTCAGTGGCGGTCAGTGACGGCGAGGACGTCTTGAGCAGACCCTGATCGACCCAGTCCCAGATGAATCCGCCCTGGAGGTGCTTGTACTTTTCGATGACGGTCCAGTAGTCCTGAAGGTTTCCCACCGAGTTGCCCATCGCATGGGCGTATTCGCAGAGAATCAGCGGGCGATCCTGAGGCTTCGAGCCGTACGATTCGATCGAGGCGATACGGGCATACATCGGGCATACGATGTCGGTATGGGGCTTGTTGCCGGCCCGCTCGTAATGTACGGGCCTCGACGGGTCGCGCTTGTGTATCCACGCCGATGTCGCCTCGAAGTTGACTCCGTCGCCGGCCTCGTTGCCCAGCGACCATATGATCACCGACGGGTGATTCTTATCCCGCTCGACCATTCGGATCGTACGATCGAGATGCGCCTTTTTCCACACGGGATTTTTGCCCAGCGATTCAGGCCCGTATCCCATACCGTGCGACTCGATATTGGCCTCGTCGATCAGGTAAATACCGAACTGGTCGCACAGGTCATACCACTTCGGGTCGTCGGGATAGTGGCAGGTCCGCACGGCGTTGATGTTGTGCCGCTTCATCAGCTTGATGTCGCGGACCATCGACTCGCGCGTGATATAATGGCCCGTCACCGGATCGTGCTCGTGGCGGTTAACACCCTTGCAGTAGATCGCCCGCCCGTTGACCAGAAGCTGCCCGCCCTTGATTTCGACTCTGCGGAATCCGACTTTGCAGCCGACAACTTCGACAATCTCGCCCTCAGCGTCTTTCAGGGCAATCAGCACCTGGTAGAGATTCGGACGCTCTGCCGACCACTGGGCGGGATTGGCAAAGGTTATTCTCGGAAAGGCGGTCTGCGAGTTCGCGCCGGGTTCGGCCTGGACGTCTTCAACCTTGATCGATGTGGTTTTTCGCCCACGCATATCGAGCAATTCAACCTCGATCGAATATTTCTTCGCCTCTCCGCTGAAATTTCGCACATCGGTTTTGATCGACAGGACGCCATTTCGATAGTCATCATCGAGCGTGGCGTCGGCGTGGAAATCGCGGACGTGCAGGCTACCGGCCGACCAGAGATACACATCCCGGAAGATACCGCTGAGGCGCCAAAAGTCCTGACACTCGAGGTAGGAACCGTCCGAGTATCGATAGACCTCGGCGGCCAGTACGTTCGCGCCGTCCTTGAGATATGCGGTGATATCAAACTCCGCCGGGGTGCGGCTACCCTGGCTGTAACCGACCTTCTTCCCGTTGACCCACAGGTAGAACGCTGAACTGACGCCGTCGAAATGGATGAATACTTGCCGTCCCTTCCATGCGTCTGGAACGGTGAACTCACGCCGATACGAGCCGACCGGGTTGCGGTGTTTGTATGCGGGCCAGTCCGCCGGTGGCGTCCCCATCACTCGCGGCGGGTCCTTTTTGAAGGAATACGGAATGTTGCAGTAGATCGGTATCCCATAACCCTCCAACTGCCAGTTGGATGGTACGGGGATATCCTTCCACCCGCTGACGTCAAATGACGGCTTGTAGAACTCGGCCGGGCGTTTGGATGGATCGGGCGCCCAGTTGAATTTCCACTTCCCGTTGAGCGACTGGTGAAATGGCGAGGCCTCTCGCGTACCTTTGACGGCGGAGGCGGGATTTGGGTAAGGCAGGAGCGTGCTATGGCCAGGCTCCTTGTTCCTCTCGATGACATCGGGGTTCTCCCAGTCGGGCCCTTGCCCCTGGGCACGAACCGGGGAGACCATAAAAGCCAGCACCACCGCCAAAACTACACCACTACCGGATACATTTGCATTCATGACGGAGCTCCTTTATACAGGATTTGTAACGCGCGACCCGACCCGATGCAATCCGCCAACCGCCGAATTGTTTTTTACCGGCGTTTTTCATTGCGGTCGGAGATTCGCATTGGTAGTTTTAATCGCTAAACAACAGAAGTTTTAGAGGTACTGAAAGGATAGACCTATGGATTTAACCGTACTTGACATCAGTGTCTTCGTTATATTTTTCGCCATCGTTCTTGGCGTCAGCATGTTCAAGAGCCGAAAAGAAAAAACCGGGGAGGATTTTTTCCTGGCAAGCCGCAACCTCATCTGGCCTATGATCGGCTTGTCTCTGATAGCAGCCAACATCTCCACCGAACACTTCGTCGGTATGGCCGGCCAGGGCGCCGGTTCGGCAGGTATGGCCATTGCCAGCTATGAGTGGATTGCGGCTATCACTCTGGTCATTGTGGCATTCATCTTTCTCCCCATGTTCCTTCGCAGCGGTATCTATACGATACCCGAATACCTTGAATATCGTTACAACGCCACGGCAAGGAACATCATGGCGCTGTACATGATGGTCATCTACATAGGCGTGACCATCTCGGCGGTTTTATACAGCGGAGGTTTGACCTTACAAACGCTGTTCGGCGATCTGGAAAATTCCAGCCACCTCGTTTATGGCGTCATACTGATTGGCGCCATCGCCGGTTTATACACCACTTGGGGCGGTCTGAAAGCCGTTGCATGGGCGGACCTGTTCCTTGGCTCAGCCTTGATTATCGGCGGCGCGATAACACTGTTCATAGGCTTCAGGGAAATAGGTGTTAAGACATTTTTTGAGTCCAATGCCGACAAGATGCATATGATACTGCCCAGCGATCATCCGGTCCTTCCATGGACAGCCCTGGTGCTTGGCTTGTGGATACCCAACTTTTATTACTGGGGCCTTAACCAGTACATAACCCAAAGGACACTGGCCGCCAAGACCCTGAGGCAGGGACAGTTGGGCGTCATCTTCGCCGCCGGTCTGAAGCTAATCATCCCGTTTGTCATAATACTTCCGGGCATTATGGCCTATCATCTGTATAAAGACCAGTTGACCGGTGAGAGCGGTACGGATGCGGCGTATCCGCTGCTCATCAAGAACATGGTGGGCCCGGGCGTGAGAGCGTTTATATTCGCGGCTATTTCAGGGGCGGTTATAAGCTCATTGGCTTCGATGCTCAATTCCGCTTCGACGATATTTACGATGGACTTCTACAAGAGGCTCATTAACAAGAATGCCTCACAAAAGTCCATTGTCTGGACAGGCAGGATCAGCACCCTTGTCTTTGTGGTTGTCGGCTGTTTCATCGCCCCTTATCTGGGCGATCCCAGGTTCAAGGGCATCTTTAATTACATACAGGAGTTCCAGGGATATGTCTCTCCGGGCATCCTTGCGGTATTTGTTTTTGGTATGATATTCAAGAGAACCCCCGCCCTGGCGGGCATAGTCGGCCTGATAGCGACCGTACCGATATACGGTTTCCTGCATTGGCAGTTTGGTGAAATGGCATTCCTTAACAGGATGGCGATCACTTTTGGCGCCGATCTGGTGTTGATGTTCGTGATACTGCTTGCCAAGCCCCTGGCTGAACCCAGAAAGATGCCTGTAAGGGAAGACTTCGATATGAAGCCGACACCCGCGGTGCTCTGGCTTGGTCTGGCTGTAATAGCCGCAACGATCGTTCTCTACATTATATTCTGGTAAGAGAAGATCGTTTTTCGATCTTCGCGGATTTGCGAACTTGTCAGTTCTGAAATGACTGCTATCAGGCATGCGGGAATTGTCGCCGGATGCATACTGCTGCTCGCTGCTCCGCTGCGCGCGGACGAACAGGCGCTCAACCACCATCTCGTGCGCTCGGCGAAACTGGAAAGCGGGCAGGGCGAAGACAATATCGTCCCTCTGATGCCCTGGCGCAAGACAGATGACACTATCGAGGGATGGGACTGGTCGCTGCCTCCGGGCGTTAAACCGATTCCCAGCTCGGGGCTTATCTTCGGCCGCGAAAAACGAACGTTTCCGGGCAACAAGCTTGGCGACATATCCGTATTCTGGCGCGACGTCGAACCGGAGGAAGGACAATACGACTTCTCGTCGGTCAGGAAAAAACTCGCATCCCTGCCCAAAGACGTCATCGGCTGCAGGTTCCACTTCTACGCGACGGTGGCCTATCGCGTTCGCAACGGGCAAAAGCAACTCCTCGGGCCAAAGTGGATGCAAAAGTACGCCAGGCAGATACCGCTGATCGACATGACCAGCGTCGAGGGGCGATTCCAACTCTTCAACTACGCGATATGGAAAGGGGAATATCACCGGCGATACCTGCGCGCGATCGAGGCCTTCGGTCGCAGCGGTATTCCCAAAAACAAGGCCCTGCGTATCGTGTACGTCGGTGCGATCTCGAAGAGCTGGGGCGAGGAGATGTACATCCCACGCACCGTTGGCCTGTGGTGCGAGAAGAACGCCGGTCTGACCCCCCAGCGTTTGGAGAAGTGCCTGACAGAACGTCTGGACGCCTGGGGCAAAGCGTTCAAAGGCCGCGAAGGCATCCTGGCGTGGGTTGGTGCGGGCAATTCGGGCGTCTCGGGCAAAGGCGACTTTTCCCAGGTGGGCCGCCGCGTGATTAAGCATGCCTACGATCTGGGCATGGGGCAGCGATGCGGATTCGTCGAGAACTACCTCTACCATCTCCACAACCCCGCGATAGGCCAGAGCACCGACGCCCGGGGATACCTGCACGTGGATGAAACCTGCCCGCCAATCGCCCAGGGACGCGCCTTCGGAGACGAGAACGAGGAGTACGGAAAGTACTGGGTCGGGCGATTCGGACCGCTGAGCACCCACGCCTATCGCTACCACGAATCGATGATCCGCACGCTGCAGATGAGGCGGAACTACCTGTGGATGTCGGGCAGTTCGGTGGACATGGACCCGCCCCTGACGGCGTACATGTCCCTGGCGCTCGGACGCAAGGCGACCGATTCGCCCGACGCCTTCTGCTACCTGCGACAGAGCATCGTGCGCGGATCGGCCGCGGGAAAGAAGAGCAAGGAGTTCGCCATCAAAAACTTCGAACGCTGGCTGATTCAGCGAGATCGGGACGGGTATCGCACGAAAGCCGCGGTCAAGGTTCCCCAGCACAAATCGATGTGGATGGTCCCGAAAAACTACAAGTTCGACTACATCGCCCGCCGCACCGATCTGGCGAGCAATAACTCTAAGATCGGATTCGCCCTGGACGACCGCTTCCTTAGCGGCGGGGCGCACTCGGTGGCGATCAAGGTGACATATCACGACATCGGCAGCGGCAAATGGACGCTGGTCTACACGAAGCACGGCGGCGCCACCGCCCGGCGCACCATCCAGTGCAAGAACACAAAGAAAGCCCTCACCGCCACATTCCACCTCACCGACGCATCCTTCGGCGCCAAGGGCGACGCGCTCGATTTCCACATCCAAGCCGCCGGCGAGGATGCGACAATCTCATTCGTCCGCGTGATAAAGACCTAACTCCCTGCTAATCGCTCAAGAATTGGCTTGACTCCCACCCTGCCCGATGCCGACAATATGAATATCTAATATTCAATTCACATGGACCACCGCGATGATTATACGAAGACATCTTGAGCGACGCCTCCTCAAGGCAGTCAAAGATTTTCCTGTCGTCACCATTACCGGACCCCGGCAGTCGGGCAAGACAACGCTCGCTCAAATGGCTCTCCCACGACACGAGTATGTAAGCCTTGAGGATCCGGATGAGCGAAGGATGGCGTTGGAGGACCCGCGCGGTTTCCTGGAGCGATTCTCCGGCAAGGTGATCATCGACGAGGCACAGCGCGCGCCCGATCTGTTCTCGTATATCCAGGGCATTGTCGACAGGACCGGGCGCCAGGGACAGTTCGTCCTGACTGGTTCGCAGAATTTTCTGTTGCTTCGGCAGATCAGCCAGTCTCTTGCGGGACGATGCGCCATTCTGCACCTGTTGCCTTTCTCGCGTTCGGAGTTAGCCCGCGAAGATCTGTTCCCGGTCGAGGAGATCGCCAAGGGCTCCGGCCGGACTTTCGTCGGCAAAGATAACAATCTATTCGACATGCTGTTCACCGGGAGCTATCCGCGGATTCACGATAAGGGGCTTGCTCCCCACGACTGGTTATCGGGCTACTATCAGACCTACGTCGAGAGAGATGTGCGTGAAGTGCTCAATGTCGGCGACCTGGAAACCTTCGGCCGCTTCATGGGCCTGTGCGCCGGGCGGGCGGGGGCGCTGCTGAACCTCTCATCCCTGGCGAACGATTGCGGTATCACACATACCACGGCCCGGCGGTGGTTGAGCGTCCTGGAGACAAGCTTCATCATCAGACTGTTGCGTCCTCACCACAAGAATTTCAACAAGCGATTGGTCAAGTCGCCAAAACTGTACTTCCTGGATAGCGGGCTGCTGTGCTATCTGCTGCGCATCCGCTCGGCCGAAGATTTGGCGTTGCATGCTTCGCGGGGCGCTATTTTTGAATCGTGGGTAGTGTCGGAGACGATCAAGAATTTCACCCATCGCGGTCTTCGTTCAGACGTATATTTTTGGCGCGACTCAGCCGGACACGAGATCGATTTGCTCATCGACACCGGCGGCGACAACCTGCTTCCGATCGAAATCAAATCGGGCCAGACGTTCAATCCTGATTTCGCCAAAGAGTTGAACTGGTGGCGGGCAACCAGCGGCAGTGGCGAGCGATCCGGCGTCGTCGTCTACGGCGGCGAGAAGTCATTCAATTACAAGAACATCCATGCTCTCTCCTGGCGAGCGTGGGGATAGATAGCGATCCCTCCCGAAAATTCCGTCAGCGTATGGTGAAACTATAAAGCAGGTCACCCGGACTTGACGGCCTACATGTCCCTGGCGATGGGACGCAAGGTGACCGATTCGCCCGACGCGTTCTGCTATCTGCGCCAGAGCATCGTGCGCGGATCGTCGGCCGGTAAAAAGAGCAAGGAGTTCGCGATCAAGAACTTCGAACGATGGCTCGTTCAGCGCGACCGGGACGGTTATCGCACCCAGGCCACGATCAAAGTGCCCCAGCACAAATCGATGTGGATGGTCCCGAAGAACTATAAATTCGACTACATCGCCCGACGAACCGATCTGGCGAGCGGTAACTCCAGGATCGGATTCGCCCTGGACGACCGCTTCGGCAGCGGCGGACCGCACTCGGTGGCAATCAAGGTCACGTATCACGACATCGGCAAGGGCAAATGGTCGCTGGTCTACACAAAGCCCGGCGGATCTGTCGGACGGCGCACCGTCCAGTGCAAAGGCTCGAAAAAAGCCCTCATCACCACATTCCACATCATCGACGCATGCTTCTCGGGCAAGGGCGAGGCCTTCGACTTTCACATAGAAGCCTCCAGCCAGGATGCAACAGTGTCATTCGTCCACGTGATAAAGACCAAACGGGGCGACGAATCGGTTGCGAAAACCCGGAGGTTGTGATAATCTTTTCCGGTAGGCGCGAGTGAACGCTGACATGATAAATGTTTGGGGATGACATATGGCGATGAGTCCACATTATACGAAAATTGCAGCCGGCCGAAACGTCTGGCAAGTTGTTGCCCTGCGTACCGCAATTACAATCACCGGTCTGTTTCTTGTCGCCCAGACGCTGGTTGAGGGGGCGGTCGAATATCCCTCCCGTCCGCCATCGCCCGGGAAACTGGGCACCATGCATTACCACGACCCCACTGGAATCAAGGTTGGTTCTGACTACTACGTGTACGGTACGCATGGGGCCCCGACTCACAAGTCGAGCGACCTGATCACCTGGCGGCTCACAGGATTCGCCATTCCCAACGTGCCTCCCGCGGCGAAGCTTCACGTTCCGAAAGGGCATAAGGTCTGGGCTCCGGATATCCTCCGGATCGGTCGGACCTACCGCCTGTACTACTGCTACTCCCAATTCGGTACGCGGAATTCCTGCATTGGATTCGTTGAATCGGCTTCCCCCGCCGGTCCGTTCAGGGAGCGCGGGCTGGTCTTCAAGACGCTCAACACCGACCGCGACACCTCGACCAATGCCCTAGATCCCAATGTCTTCATCGATACTCGCGGGAAGCACTGGATGGCATATGGGTCGTACTTCGGCGGTCTGTGCATTATGGAGTTGAACCCGCGCACGGGCAAGCCGTTGAAAGCGGGGCAGGGCAAAACCCTGGCGCTTCGTGCCCCGAGGTCCGGCGGTATCGAAGCTCCCCACATCATCTACCATCCCGGTTTCCGCAGGTACTACCTGTTTGTCTCGTACGGCCAGTTGGCTACTACGTACAACGTTCGTGTCGGGCGATCGACCAAACCCGACGGGCCGTATCTGGACCATCGGGGCAAGAAGATGGCCGACCGCAACGACGACGGCCTGAAGATTCTCAACAGCTATGCATTCTCAGGCTCGCCAGGCTGGATGGGGCCCGGGCACAACGGCATAATTCGCGACGGGCGAGACTACTACATGGTTCACCACGCTCGCGACGCGAAGAAAGTGCCTTGGCTGCACGTTCGCAAGATTCTCTGGACCAACGCCGGCTGGCCGATTGTTTCACCGCAGCGATACGCCGGCGAGAAGCTTCAGCCTGTCCCCCCCTCGTTGATCCCGGGGCGATGGGAGCAGATCGTACTCGAACCGAAAGACAACAGGAAGCAGGTCGCCAAGCCGCTGAAACTGCTGCCCGGCGGCGATATCGCCGGCGGCGGGCGGTGGAGGTTTACGCGGCCGGCTGCGCTTAGACTCGCTTGGTCCAAGACTCGCCTCTGCATCGTTAAGCTGCTGCCCGCGTGGGACTGGGAAAACGATCGGGCAACTCTGGTCTATACCGGTCTGAGTCTCAGCGGTAAGGCTGTCTGGGGAAAAAGAATCGGTGAGAAGTAGACTGCAGGAAAGCCGACTGTTCTCTTGCTCTCGCCAAAACTGGGGATGGGTCAGGAGAATGGGTTCCAGTACATGCTTGACACCAGATAGCAGATGATCAGGACGATTGACACTAAGAGAGACAGATGAGATACAGTCTCGCTCTTGGTACCCTTCTTGGCCATGCCCAATGATACGAAACAGAAGAAGCAGCCGGGGACGCCTACAATTACGTCAGGTATCCCCTTGAAAAGACAATAGAACGCGAAGGCGTTAAAGAGCATTGACAGGATACCCGAAATCATGTGACAGTCCTTTCTACGCTACTGTGCTGTGCTTCCGCGCGACCGCAGCATATCGAGAATCTTCCCGGTTGGCAACGCAGGGAATCCCGCGGAGTGTTATATCCAGGCTTAATCGAAAAACCCCTGGTCGGGATTCCGAAACTCAAGGTCGGGAAAGGTCGTTCCCGGGAGGGATCGTCGAGTGGGTTGCTGGACAAGAGTCAACTGGTAGCCCGTGTACAACTTGATCTTGTACGTCAGCGTGGTGTCCAGTTTCCGCCATCGGCCGGGCATGGTTTCCTCGGCGGTAATGTGAACGACAAGGTTTTCGTCGACTATCTTCCAGGTTCCCTTGGTGTGGTAAGCTTCGCCCTCCTTCGAGTTCCCCACCCAGATAACGTATGTCTTCAGATAGGTCCCGTCGGGGTTCAACTCCCATCTGCAAGGGTATTCTGTTTTCCACCTGTCCCATTTGCCTGCGATGTTCTCCTCCGTTGGCGGTTTGTAACACCCAAGCGCCAACAAAGGCAGGATCAACGCGAAAACGCAAGTTTTAGTCCGCATATGAAGTCTCCTTGTCCGACAGTGTGGATCAACCCGGGGGTTTGGCGCCGTGTTGTTTGAACCAGGCCGTTGCCCGGTCGACCTGACCGTCCGGTACGGGGAACTTCGCCCATCGCCACAGCCAGGCGAGGTTCTCGCCGGTCAGGAATGAGTACAGTGCGGCCGCTCGCATGTGTTCGGTCTTCAGGAAATCGGCCGACAGCAGGATACGCTCGCAGTTGCCCTCGGATGCATACATGGCCCGGAAGAACTTCCGGTTGGCATCCTGCCCGAACCGGTCGTGGATGTAATGAAGGATGAACTCGTAGCGGTTGGGGTCGGAAGCTGCGTCCGGCTTGCCATCGATGAACCGGAAGAACCTGTTGCTCACCACATTGTTCGTCCACCGATATGCCCGCGGACCTATGGTTGCCATCATGCAGTAGTCGGATATCATGGTCGCCTGTGATTCGCACATCGCCGACCCCATACCCCTGGCCTGATGGTGCGGATCGTATGCCTGGTAAGTGTGCCCGAACTCGTGGAAGAGCACTCTCGTCCCGCCGCCTGGAAGCGAGGGTACAAGGTAGTGGGGCGAGTATATGCTTATGCCCACGACGCCCCCGGCGATACCGACGCCCGCGGGGGTCCAGCATCGCAGTTCGAACCGCTTCCGCCCGCGGGAGGGACGCACCGTACCGGCATAGTTGGCTACCAGCCACGCGTAGGCGCGATCCATCGCGGCGCCCAGGCGCTTTGTGTTCGGCGAGCCCTTCTCGCGGCAGGTGACGTCGAAGTGCTTCGACTGCGCGCCCAGTGGTATATGCTCGGCCAGTACGTCCTTTTGCGACAGGGTGCCCCGGGCCTGCACCGTCCCGATCAACGGCGATCTGGTCGTGTACTCGAACGTCACCGGTCCGCCGTTGAGCGCGGGCGCCCAGTCACGCTCGATACAAATCCATCGGGCACGGCATCGCTCAACCTTCCCGTTGAACAGGACCTGGCGGCCTTGTGAGACCTTCAGTGAGGCCTTCTCCACGGGCACGTGGTACAAGTAGTTTCCTCTGCTGTCCATCACGTCGAACAGCAGGTCGAGGACCCGGGCGTTCCATCTGCGGATATTCGCGCGAGCCTTGAACCTGCCGCCGTATCCGACCGTCCGCGTGCTCCCGCCCTTGAGCGAAATGATTCGCCCGATATATGCTACGGATTCATCCCCTGCTCGAAACGATACCAACAGTCGGTAGTTGCCCGGCGTTACGGCGATTGTGTATGTTCCGCCCTGGCGAAGCATCCCGATCGGCACGTGTGCAACCGGTGCGGGCCTGTCCAGTGACTCCAAGCCGACGACGACGCGTGCGGCGCCTCCGGGCACGCCGTAGAGCTTTAGTTGCAGCCGTGCCGCGGGGCCTCGCGGTTTGAAGTTCACCGGTGACCCCGGCACGCACGGACTGAACAACGCGTACCCGGCCGCGCCTTGCCCGGCTGAAAGAGTTGCACAAAACCATCCTTTCAGCCCCGCCGTCCCGTCCAGGCGAAGCGTGCCGCTACCGGTGAACCCGCAGGAGATACTGTCGTCAGTGGAGGGCACGTCGGCAGGCGCAAATGATACGATGATATCGGGCGAAACGCCCTTGGGGCGGGTGAGGCTGCCGGTTCGTTTCGGAAGATTGATCGTCGTCGATGTTCGGGACGCAACTCTTACCGTTGTGTCTTTTGAAATCCTGACTCGCCGAACCGCAGCCAGCACGCCTGCACCCGAACCGCGGTATGCGCTGACGTACAAATTCCAGTCCCCCGGTGGTCCGCGAAAACTGCACTTACCGGACTGGTCGGTGGTCGCTCTTGACGTCCAGTCCCACGGTTCGCAGTGTACCAGCACGGTTGCCCGTTCTACCGGCGTGCGGCCGCGCAGCGTCGCGAGGACCACCACGTTCACCCTCCCGGTCTGCTGCCGGACCGGAAGTCTGTAAACCCAGTGGCCCGAAGGCTGCACCATCACCGCATTGTCCGCCGCAAACAAACGGGCTGACAAGCCAAACAGTATACTGGTGCAGACCAGCAACCAACATACCGACCTGTGGAGTTGAACAAACGCTCCGACTCGGCGGATCGCTCTGTCTTCTACCGGACCTGTCATGAGACTACTCCGCAACGTTTGGCGAAATCCAGACAAGGCTGTTTCTCAGTAGACTCACATATCCTAGCTCTGCCCCCAAACCGTTACAAGAATTGATATGAGATCGCCTTTCGACCACTTGCTGTAACCACAGATCGACAGGGCGCATGGTCCCGATACTCAGACGCAGCCCAAGTGCTTGGGCTGGCAAGGACCCCCGCTACAGACCGCCCATCTTGCCCAGTACGATCTTTCCGTCCTTGTAGGATACTGTTTGCGTTCCGATGACGATCTTGTCGCCTTGGACTTTCGGCGTCGGGGCGGTGGCGGCAGTGAGGAATTTGAAGCTGAATTTCCTGCCGCCGGCTGAAACTGGTCCCTCGCCCGGGGTGCTCGCACCGGTCATCACCAGCATACCGTCGGCGCCGGAGGCGCCGGAGAAATCAATCGCAACGCATGATTTGTCCGAACCGATAATCGCAGAACCGTCGGCGCCCGGAATCCAAACCGTGGCCTTGGAGGGAATCGAGCCCCAACTGGTTTTCTTACCGTGATGGCTGATCCGCATTGAACGGTCAGGACCGTGTCGGAAACGGGCCGGCGACTTCCTGACCAACTGCGTGATCACGATATCGTTCTCATCTTTCCATCGGTTGCGGAATCCGTAGAACTCGTGCCTCGAATCCCGCACGCAGCGGGGAATCCGCCCCGCCGGATTCACCGGCTTGAGATCAAACGGCGTGTTCACGAACGCCAGGATCGAATGGTGAGGGTACGGGCTTATCGTGTCCCACGGAGTACCGTTCTTGTCATCCCAATCCTTGATGTACTTATGATAGAACCCCCAGATTCCCGCACGCTGAGCCGGAAGCACCGCCTCGTATCCGATCGAAAAATAACCCGCTCCGCTCACCCCGTCCGGGCGAGCCCAGATATTGTGCGGATACCCTCCACGCTCGGGAAAACCCTTGCGCAAATACCTCATATCCTTGCCCTGCGGTATCGTCAGGAGAAACCATTTCAGCGCCGTCCACCGCACGTTCGGACGCGGGCTGATAAAATCCCTGCCCATCGCCACCTTCCACGCATGAATCGCCGAGAGGTAGATTATGTGGCTGGCCATGCTGCCCGTACCATCGCCTTCGGAGAAGTAGCCACCGTCGCCAAAGCCCTCTGTGACGTTACGGATCATCGACTTTTCGCTCTCCTTGAGCAGCTTGTCGATCTTCGCCTGATCGATCCCCGCATCGCCCGCAATCGCCATCAACGCCATCGCCCCACCGCCGACCTGCATGCCCCAGTGATTGCTCGCCGGAAAGTGCCGGCTGCCCCTGACCAGTTCGGCGAGGCTCATGTTCCTGCCTTCGTTGTAGTCAAAGATCACCTTGGCGATTCTCTTGCGGTAGGCCTCGTCCCATCCGCCATAACAAAGATCGTAGCCGAGTGCGCCCCAGCCAAGCGACGGTCCGGCCCGCAGCGCGCCGTAAGGCGCCTTGAACGAATACCGCCGGTCTCGCCCGCGATAGCCCGCCAGGGACGCATCCATCGCTTTGCGGCCGAGGTCGGCATACTTCTTTTCGCCGGTGATCTGATACAGGAACCCATACCCCGCGACGTGAGAGATGGTAAACGTCTTACCGGCGGGGTCCCTGGCGAACTCGCCCGTCCCGTCCTTGCTCGCCTTGCCTTTCATACCGAGATTCGCGGGCATCGAGGCGCCGTCGCCGCCGTTAAGCGTGACCTTCAGGCGTTTGAGAATCGCCTGGCCTTCGGGTGTTTTCGCTCGCGCGCGCAGGGCGGGCAAGTCGCTCCCGCGAAACAGCAGTCGAGGATGCTCGCCCGGCTTGACGGGAACGTGCCCTTTGACATCCGCAGGCCAGGGCCCGGCCGCCGACGATGTGGCAGCCAGCGCTACAATCGCAATCAGGACAGCCGGTAGTGTTGCTTTCATTTCACTTATCTCCGATCGCTTCCCATCGCGAGTTTGTGTCGCGCGGCGGCTTCTTTTGCCCCGATGAACCGGGCGTGGATGGCGAGGCCCTGCAGTTTGCCCGACCAGCGGCGGTTCCCGTCCCATTCATCGCCGAACAGGAGGTGCATCGGCGACCAGTTGCTGAAATCGCCCCGAACCCTTTCGCTCTGCAGCACGCTCTTGCCGTTGAGGTAGCAGGACAGTTTCCCGGGCGAATACGCGACGATCACGTGGTGCGCTTTGGCGGCGGAGACCTTGCATAGATTGGTCTCCGGCTTCATGCCATTTATGCCCGTCCGCGTCGTCCGCAGGCGCAGGACCAGGGTGGACTTCTGCTGGCCGAGCGTGAAATTACGATGATAAGCATCCTTCGAGAACGATACGATCCGCGCGGGCCCGCCCTGCTTCGTGTCGCCGGGGGTGATAACAGCCTCGACAGACAACCGGCCCGAGGCCTTGCAGGCATCCAGCAAAGCCTTGTCGGCGCCCTGGGCGAGCATGGCGCCGCGCCCGAGGACCATTTCCCCGCCAGCGCCGATCCGGGCGTCATCGCGAGGTTTAACTGACGATGCAATTCCGCCGATTTCGCCGGGCGACTTACCGGTAGCCCATACGAACAATGCCCCATCGGTATTACCGGGCCAGGCGCCGGACATCTTGGGCATCTTGACGTCGAGCGGCACCGCTTGCGGTTTCGCGGCCGTCGCGTGCGTCTTTCCCGTTTCGCGTGTGGTGGTATCGAAGCAAACCATCGCCCCGCTGCGGTCCTTGGCGCACAAGATCCCCCCCGCCAGCGTTATGTGCGGATAGCATATCGCCCGAAGCCCGCAGTCAAGTCGGGCCAATTCGCGGTAATTCCCCACAGACGGCGCCGCGTCCAGGAGTCTGACGCTCCCCTTACCGAATGCGATGACCTTGTCGTCGGCGGTCGCCAGGCACGAACCGTCGCCGAAGCTCCCGCCGGACCACAGCAGTTTCCCGCCGGCGGCGTCCAGGCAGTTGATCGAGTTCTTGATGATGTACACCCGCCCGCGATGGATCACCGGGCTGCCGGCCGTCGAGTAGTACTTCGATCGCCAAACCGGTCGCATCCGATCTTTGGCGACGTTGAACAACACCGCGGCTTTATTGTTGTACGCGGAAGTGACCAGCACGCCACTGCCCGCGACCGCCGGCGTGGAGATGTTGCAACTGAACTCGGTCTGCCACTTCGCAGTCGCGACGGTTCGCCCTTCATACCCCTTGTCGACCCGCATCACGACCAGTTCCCGCAGCGTCAGCACTGCAATGCAGTCGGCGCCGTCAACAGTGATGGGCACGAGCCCCCCGGTATGCCCCGCCGGACCGTCATACTGCGATGCCCAGACCTGCCGTCCGCTCTTCTTGTCCAACCCCATCACCGTGCCCGTCGGCGCGCCGACCTCGACAAGCAGCGTCTCGCCGCGGATCAGCACCGAGGTGGGATACCCAAAATCGCGCGTGCCCCCGCCGGAGCGGGGACGCCGGCGGACCTTGTACTTGTCGTAGAAATTGAGTTTCCAGACCAGCGCCCCGCCCTTCTTGGTATCCCAGCACCGCAGGTCGCCATCGACGCTGAGCGTGTAGATTAAACCGGTAGACTTATCGAAAGTCGGCGTCGACGACGGGCCGCCATAGGCGCCTTCGTCGCCCGTGCTGAGGCGCCCCTGGTAGGGACACGCATACGACTGTTTCCACAGTTCCCTGCCCGAAGCGGCGTCGATGCAGTAAAGCGTGTCGATGCCTCCCCCGCCCCGGCGGCGGCCGCCGCCCCCCCAGCCCATCACGTACAGCTTTCCGCCAACGATTATCGGCGAGGTGCATCCGTATCCGACGCTTCGGCGCCACAGCTTTTTCGGAGGCCAGCCCTCGGGCCAACCGGACTTCTCAGCCACCACGCCGTTGCGGGTCATCCCGCGCCAATGAGGCCAGTCTTCACCCTTCGCGACAGACCCGGGCGCGGCGGCGAGAGTCTGCAGCATAACAAACGCCATTACCCCCCAGGCCGATATCGCACAACGAACAAACCCAGTCATATCATACCTCAATTGGCTATTTTCGAGACGCCATGTCATAACTCAGCATCGGGACCTGCATGTATCCCATCGCCGCATGCGCCACGTCGATGCGGTATATAGGGTCCTGCATCAGGCAGACGCGGCGATCGGACGCCGGAATCGTTGTCGAGTAGATTCGCATTTCACCCGCCACCGAGACGATCAGTTCTTCTCGCCAGTCGCCCAGAACATCCGCAATCGCAACCAGGCGGCCTGGGAGTTTCCCGAGTCGCGACCCGTTGTACTTCTCGATCCGCCCGCCGCGGATGAGTTCGCGCTGCGGATCGGCGTCCCAGTACGCGGCCCGCGGAGCAAGCCCGCCAATATCCTTTGTGCCCAGCACTTTTCCCCTGGAGTTGCGAAGCCAGCGTTTGTCTTTCAGGTCTCGCTCTCCACTGTAACACTCAGCTCCGGGCTGATCGGGGTCAATATCGCTCACCAGACCGGATGAGTGGATGTGAATAGTAGGCTTATCGTGCCCCCAGAGCAGCCGCCCGGTCGCGGCGTCGACCATGCACATCCCGTTTCGCGCCTGCCTGGTCTCCATACCGTAATATATCTCCAGCCCCCGGCGATTCGGATCGAGATCGCCCACGTAGCAGTGGTCCGGGTGGCCCAGTCCGGTGGACCACAGGCTCATCCCGTTGTCATCGATTACGGCAGAACCGATAACAACCTCGTCCCGCCCGTCGCCGTCGACGTCCGCGGCGTGCATCCAGTGGGCGCCCTGGCCCCAGTATTTGCGAGGCTCTTTCCTGTTGCTCCAGGTCCACAACTCGCGGAGCTTGCCCGCGTGAAACTCATACGCGGTGACGATGATAAGGTTGTACGTACCCCGCTCGACTATCAGGGACGGCGTCTTACCGTCCAGGTACGCCACGCCAAGCTGATTTCGCGACGCGTAGTTGTACCCGCGCGAACCGGTGAACAGCTTGCGGGCGGGCCAATCGACCCGCGCGCGGGCCTTGCCCGTCAGGCCATCGAGAATGGTAAGATATTCCGCCCCGCCGCGAACCTTGCCTTCGGCGTCTCGCGGATCGCCGGCACCGGTCTTCACGGCTATTTCGGCCTTCCCGTCACCATCGAAATCCCACACAACGTACGGGGAATACCAGATGCCCCGCTCGATCGCCCAGCCCATATCGTATCGCCACAAAAAATCGCCATTGGCGCGGTAAGCTTCGAGCTTGCAGGTGTCGGGGCTGCGTTTCCAGTATTTATACCAGGGGTCGATGTTGTCGCGCGGCTGCTTGATAACGAAGTCAAACCGCCCGTCGCCGTCCAGATCGGCGATACCGGCCTTCTGGAACGTGTAGTCGCCCTTGAGTTTGACGCTGCGGTAGCCCGTCGCTTCGCCCGGACTTGCCTGGGCGGACCTGCCGGACGCCCCTTCCTTGCCGGCAACGACCGGCCGAACGAAGTACTCGCTGACCTTGCCCGCGGGCGCCGAACTGTCCAGAAAATCGGTCGTCTTGCCGACGGGGGCGCTGCTGAGCGGCACGGTCTTGGTCGAGCCTGTGCGACGGTAGACGTTAAAGGCGATATCCTTGGGATCATCAGCAAGCAGGCGCCACGACAGATAGACCTTATTCGCCCCTGCCGGTAAGACGGTCAAACCGCGATCGAGGCGTTCTGCGACACGAGTTTTGGCGTAACCCTTTATCTTCGGTCGGGGCTTGACCGCCGCGGGCTTCCACGGTTCGATCGTTACATCGTCCACCCACGCCAGGGTCTTTCCATCGCCGACGAAACGCACGTATATCCGGTCGCACCCGTCGGGAGTCTCGACCGGAGCTCGAATCAGCGTCCATCCGCCAATCGGACCTTGATCGACTGAACCGATATCCCACGACATCAGCTTGCCCTTGCCCTTTGCGACCACCGCCAGAGTAACGTGCCCGGAGGCAACCTTAACCCACGCCGAGGCGCGGAACGTTCGCCCCGGTCTGGCCGCCAGCATCGTCTCGCTGGAAAACGCCCAGTCACGCGGGCCATCGTGGCGGATACAAACGCTCCGCTTACCTGCATAACGCTCACGATCGGTCCAGAAGGCCGAACCGACTTTCGTTCGCGACCACCAACCCCACCCCTCGGCTGCCTCACCCTTGCCCGCCTCGAAATCAGCGTTAACGATCTTCAAACCGCCCTCATCGCCCCGGGCCTCAGCGCCGATCGGTAACGCAGACGCCACCAGCAAAATCGCACCAATTAACCTGTTCATTGCTCTCACTGCTCCATTCCAACCCGGGCGGTTAGCACTCGAGGCCTCCGCATGTTACGAGCCGCAACCATTTTCTGCAATGCGATTCTATTCGCAGCTTATTACAATCAGAGCGTAAGACACCCCTTAACATTAAGGAACTAAAACCATGTTTGGAATGGGACGAGTGAATACTTTTCTGTGTGCGGCGGCGATATGCATTGCAGTGTGTGCAGCCGAGGCGGCCAAAGTTACTGAAGCCGATAATATCCTGAAAGAAACGGGCGTTGAGGGCGGGCTGGTTGTCCACTTGAACTGCGGCGACGGCAAGCTGACCGCCGCGCTGCACGCGGGCGACAGCTATCTGGTTCACGGGCTCGATACGGATGCGGGGAACATCGTCAAAGCGCGCAAGCACATCAGCGGACTCCGGCTGCAGGGCAAGGTATCGGTCGCTCACTTCGGGGGCGGGAGCCTGCCGTACGCGGATAATCTCGTCCAGTTGGTCGTGGCGGAGGAGATTGGCAAGGTCTCCATGGCTGAGGTCATGCGAGTGTTGTCGCCGCTTGGCGTCGCCTACGTGAAGAAGGACGGGAAATGGACGAAAACTCCCAAGCCCTGGCCTGAAGATATCGACGAGTGGACACACCACCTGCACGACGCCGGAGGGAACGCGGTTGCAAACGATCGCATTGCCGGTCCGCCGCGCCGTCTCCAGTGGACAGCCCGACCCCTCTGGGCGCGAAGCCACGGGTATACGCCCAGCGTCAGCGCGATGGTCTCAGCGTCGGGGCGGTTGTTTTACATTTGCGACGAAACGCTGACCGGCGCGGGCCCCGATGCGGTCAGCAAGTGGAGCCTGATCGCTCGCGACGCCTTCAGCGGCGTGTTGCTGTGGAAGCGCCCAATACCCGTATGGGGCTCCGCCGAGTTCAGCGGAACGCCCGATATCGGCGGAGGCGCCGGTTCGGTCGGGCGCTTCACCATGCCTCCCAATCTGGCCAAGCGCCTGGTGGCAGTCGGCGACAAAGTTTACGTAACGCTGGGCCCGCAGGCGCCCGTGACAGTTCTCCAGGCCGCAACGGGCAAAACGTATCGCGTTTACAAAGAAACCGCCCGCGCCGATGAGATCCTCTGCACTGGCGGCAAGCTGATCGTATCGGTCAACCCGGCTGTAAAGATCGAACCACCCGTGCGAACCAAGATCACCGCCCCCGCGCCGGCGCCGGGCAAGCACGTGTGCGCGATCGATCTGAAGACCCAGCGTTTGCTCTGGAAGAAAGGCCCCTTCGCACCCGTCCGCACCACCAAAGGCCAGGACCCCCTCGGCAGGCTCGAACTGGCCGCCGGCGACGGGCGAGTTCTCGTTCTCACACGGGAAGCAGTGAAACATCGCACCTTCTTGATCTGAACGGATTTTGCATTTTCCCCCTTGCGGAAATCACGATAATCTGTTATAATATCACCATTACGAAGTCCGTTCCTGTTTGGAGCGGTTAACCGGATTCGGTCTCGGCCGTATCGTCTCGCCGCAGACGTTGAGCCCGTCGAAGCGAGCTGGACGAGAACATCGAATCAAAAACGAGGACAGGAGCGCATACTCGCTCCAAAGCACGTTTCTTGCCCGAGGCAACTGAGCCGATACGCATGCAAAGCGATTTTGATGCGCTGAAAACGCGTCATCGCGCCAAGTACCCGGCCCCAAGAGAGAAACTAAACGGAGTAGAACCATGAGCAAACCGACGTCATTTATCGTCTGCGCACTTGCGGCAGCACTGCTGCTTCACGGAGTAGCCGAAGCAACTATCATCAGCTCTTTCGCCACAGCGGATGTTTCTGACGATGGCAGCGGCCTGACTGCCTCCGCCAAAGCCACCGTCACCACCGGACCGGGCTACATAGAGATCCTGCTGCAGAACACGTCCGAAAGACAGGATAACTTCAAGGATTCCGGTCTGTCGGCTAATCCGTTCATCACGGAACTGCAGGTCTCTCTGGCTAGCTACACCATCATCGCGGCCGACAGTCACATCCGGTCTGTCGATGGCGCCCTGTTCGCCCAAGGCGCCGGGAATGAAGCGATTACCCTGGACCCGCGTAACCTGAGCTACAAGGTAATGGTAACCCATTCTCCGGGCATGGACCCCACATTGCTGTTCGGCGAAGCCGACAACAAGAGAAACGACAACACACTGGCCAGCATCAGCGCCCTCGACGCCAACGGTGTCCCGCAGGAAGGCTACGCAGGCGGTTTCCTGAACCCATCACCCAACAGCGACAGCGGTGCGATATTCGATTCGGCCTTGTTCCATTTCGCCCTGGACACGACCGACACGCCGGACGAAAACTCCTGGACAGACGAGAACACACTGGTTGTCAAGTTCCAGGGCGGCGGCTACAGCCGGCGTGTACACAACCCCGAGCCCGCGACGATGTGCATGCTGGCGGTCGGCGGGCTGACTCTGCTGCGCCGGAGGCGACGGGCGTAGAAGCCGCTGACACCAGACCGGATTGACGATTCCGAGCACCCCGAGCGCTGCCTATGCTTTCACCTCCCGTATGCCGTCAGACTATCCACCCAGGCCGGCGATTACCTGGCGGCGGGTTTGGTGGCGGACTTGGCGTCTTTGTCTTTGGCGCGTTTGATCTTGTGGGACCCGTGGCAATCGGTGCAGACCGGGGGGCTTACCGTGAGCTTCTTCTCGATCCAGCGTTTGATGACCTTCTCCGGCGCGGCGTCGTGGTGCTCGTGACACTTGCGGCAGGAGCCATTGACCTGGTCTCGCTTGAAATAGATATCCGGTTTGGTCGCGCCGATGTCTTCGTCATTGGCGTGGGCGGCGCTGGTGCCGTGGCAGTCGATGCAGTAGACCTTGTGCTTCAGGTGAAGACGCGACATCGGTTCCTTGACGTAGGTCATGTGGCAAACGTAGCAGGCGGCATTGGGGCCCAGCGGGTTGTTCTTATCTCCGGCCTTCATCGCCGAATTGCAGAGACAGCCCACGACAAACAGCATCAGGCCCACAACGGTTGCACAGCCCAGCAGGACAAGCGAATTGCGAGCGATCATACGGTCTCCCACTGGTGCAGCCACTTGTACTCGGGCGTGATGTGTGCGTAGTAGTTTTCGGTGCACTCGCGGATGGCGGTCTTGTCGGCCTTGGTCGCCGTCTTGCCCCGCTCGTAGGAGCCTTTGACGTTCTCTACAAGCTGCTCGGGGATATTCACGCCGGGGATAATTGCTGACAGGCGTTTCTCGGCGAGCATCTCCCTGACCAGTACGTGCGCCCGCTTGTCAACGCGGCCTTTGATTTCGCGCGGCTTGAGTCCGAACGTCGTTCCCGCGCCGAACGGTTTCAGGCCGATAATGCCGACGTCCTTTTCCTGTGCGAGTTTCAGCAGGCTGTCGCCGCCGAACTCTTTCGTCAGGAACAGGTACGGGAAGATCACGACCGAAAACTGCGGATACTCGTTCAGCACGCGCCGGAAGACTTTCGGATTGTGCGCCGAGATGCCCAGGAAGCGCAGCTTTCCGGATTTGCGGGTCTTCTCGAAAACGTTGGCGACCAGGTCGAGGGTCTTTGGGGTCACATCGAGCATGGTGGCGATCTTCTTCTGCCCCTTGCCCCAGGTCGCCCCAACCGGGCGCCAGATGTCCAGCATGTCGGTGTTGTACGCCTTGAGGCGCTTGTCGATCTCGCTGACGAGGAGCTTTTCGGTGAGGTTCTTCTCGTACTCCTCGGTGATCTTGACCGGCCAGCTTGCAAAGCCGATGTAGAACTTGTCCCGCTTACCGACGGTCGCCTTGGCCATCGCCTGCCCGTACAACGCGACTTCGCTGGCCATGTTGGTGTCGAGGTAGTTCATGCCCAACTCGATAGCCTTCTCCAGCACGGGTACGCGGTCTTCGGGCTTCCTGCCACCGTGTCCGCCCAAGCTGACTTCGGAGATCATAAGCTCGGTTTTTCCGAGGCGGCGATAGCCCATCTTCGGGTTGTAGTTGAGAATTTTCTGCTTCTTGGCCGGTTCTTTGGCCGAAGCGATCGAAGCGGCCGCACCTACCGCCACAGCCGCCGAGGTTGCACGAAGGAAGTCACGTCGTGTGGGTTGCGATGGGACCATTGCCGAAGCTCCTTGTTGTCGGGTTCATCGAGTTAGTCCGTACATAATTATGATATCGGTCGCAGATGCGAATTACCACCCGGGAAGTTCATTTTGCGGTGAGCTGGCTTTTCTTCAGCGTCAGCGTGTAAACGGTCTTCTTGTCGATCGTAATGCAGGCGAACGTCATTTCCGGGTCCGGTTTTGTCAGGTCGAAATTCAGCATCCCGAAGAAGTTGCCCTTGTTGTACGAAAACAACGCCTGTTTCCTGGTCTTGTGCGTGTGGTTGTTCGTCAGCTTTGACGTTTCGAATTCGTACAGCGTATATCCGTTTGGGCGTTTGATCTGGTAGACGTCGGTCCGGTGGCGGTCGGCCGAGATGAGTATCACCCCGCCGATCTTCTCTTTGTCGATGAGCGAGAATATCTCCTCGCGCTCCTCCTTGACGCCCCACCATGAGTCCTTTCCGCCCTTGTCGGCGGTCTCGGTCCAGAGCGTTCCCGACGCGATCACTTTAAAGGTCGCCCGGGAGGCCTTGAGTTTCGCCAGCAGCCACTTCTTCTGGACCGGACCCAGCATAGTGCCATTCTTCCATGAACGATAATACCGCCCGTCGGTCATGAAGAAGTCGACGTCGCCGATCGAGAAATCATACCAGCACCCGGGCTGCCTGGCGCCGCCGCCGTAGTACGGATTGACCCAATTCTCGGTGAACACTTTCCAGACGGGCAGCTTCCAGTCGGGCTTGAACGTTTCCGGACCGCCTTCGCAATCGTTGTCGCCGAAATCGTGATCGTCCCAGATTGAATAGATCGCCGCGCTCGCCGTCATCCGGCGGAACTCGGGCCTCAGTTGCCTGCGGTAATAGTAGAGGCGCTGCGTATTCCGCTCCATGGGCAAGTCGATGTAGACATTGTCGCCCAGGAACAGGAACGCTATCGGCTTGAACGATGCGATGGTGTCCCAGATGTGTTCGTATTTCGGATTGTATCTCGCCCCGCCGCCAAAACCGACGGAGAATTTGGCCTTTTGTTTCTTCGAGGGGAACGTGCGGAATACCGGACGCTTGGGACCCATGGCTCGCAAGCCGTCGACGACAACGTCGTAATCGTATTCCGTAGCAGGCTGAAGCCCGGTGACTTCAGCGATGGCGGTAAGGTCGGCAGCCTTTGTGGTCTTGACAATTTTGGACCGGCGACCGGGAGCAGCGTTGCCCGGAAGGGTAACGATAACCTCGATGCTCGCCTCCGCCGGCGTGCGGACCCAGAACTTCGCGCTGGTGTCGGTGACACATCCAAGCATCGGCCCGCCGAAAAACTTGATCTTGTGTTTTGCGATCTGGGCTTTCAGTTCCGCGTTATCGCAGACCGTCGCGAGCGACGCGTCGGCGTCGGCGCCCTTGCCCAGCAACTTCGCCAGCACGGGCTCCAACTCGCCGAGCACGGGCATGTCGGCCGGAGTGGGAATCATCGGCTTGGCAACCACGTACCCGCCGGCTGCGAGGATGGCTGATACCAGAAGCAATATAGTAATACGTTTTGTCATATTCTGTTCCTGTCAGGTTTTGTCCAGCCATTTGGCCATATCGGGGCGTTTGGGCTGGGGGTCATAGAATCGAGCGTTCCTGCCCGCCACGTTGTAATCGCCGATATCTTCCCTCGCCCACTTGGCCAGTTTCAACAACCTGGCCACCACTTCGGGGTTCTTGTCGGCGAGGTCCTTCCGCTCGCCGATGTCCGCGTCGAGGTCGAAGAGCATCGGTTTGGGAATATCGATAACGTCTTCCGCTTTTATGTGCCGCGCCCAGCGGGGCGTCCACGGCGGCTGGGCCGCGCGGGGCAGGTGCAGCTTCCACTTGCCCGACCGCACGGCCTGGAGGTGCGTGTGAGCGTAGTAGTAGAACGCCTTTGTCGGGCTCTTGGCGCCAGGCCTGCCGTGCATCAGGGCGGAAATGTCGTGACCGTCTATTACCCGGTCGCCGGGCGGTTTCGATCCCGCAAGGGCGGCCAGCGTGGGCATCATGTCCAGCGTGCTGGCGATCTCGCCGCAGACCTTTCCCGCGGGAATCCTGCCCGGCGCGCGCATGATGCACGGCACGCGCAGGCCCCCTTCCCACGTTGAGGTCTTGGCTCCGCGGAGCACCCCGGCGCTTCCGCCGTTTGCCTTTTTGATTACCCACGGACCGTTATCGCTGAAGAACAGGACGTATGTCTTCTCGTCTAGCGAAAGGGATTTGACGGTATCCAGGATACGGCCTACGTTCCAGTCGATCTCCTCGATAACGTCACCGTACAGGCCGCGTTTGGATTTGCCCTTGAACTGCTCCGATGCGCCAAGGCGCGTGTGAGGCATGGTGTGAGGCATGTATACCAGGAACGGTTTGTCCTTGTTGTCGGTGATGAACCTGATCGCATCGTCGGTGTACCGTTTCGTCAGCGTGTTCATGTCGGCGCGCTTCTCGATGACCTTCTCGTTGCGGAGAAGGTTCACGACAGAGTCGTTGCTGGTGGGCGTGCCGAAGAAATAATCGAAACCCTGGCGCGTGGGCAGGAGTTTGGGATCGTATCCCACCTGCCGATGTCCGGCGAGGTCCCACTTGCCAAAGCAGGCGGTGGTGTATCCCGCGGTTTTGAGAACCTCGGCGAGAGTTATCTCTTTGGCGTGCAGGTACGGGTGAACGTCGACCTGGTTGTTGCGCTTCGCCGCACGCAGCGGATAGCACCCGGTCATAAGCGCCGCCCGCGACGGTCCGCAGACGGTCTGAGCGTAGAAGCTGGTGAACTTCATGCCCTCTCGCGCCATCTTGTCGAGACGCGGCGTGCGAATCTGTTTCGAGCCGAAACACCCGATATCCTCGTAGCCCTGGTCGTCAGTGAAGATGATGATAAAGTTCGGTTTCTTTTCCGCGGGCGCCTCGGCGCCGATCGCCCGGGGCAACTGCAATGCAGCGGCCGCCAGAGACGCCGCCTTGAGAAAACTGCGTCTTGATACGCTCGTGTCGTGCGTGGGGGGCATGGCTTTCTCCTGGGTTTTGAACTTTACACCCGCAGGATACCCCGCCGACACCGCCGGAGCAATGTTGGAATTCCGCATGATCGGCGTAGTATAATCGTTACACCCCTTAAGGAAGGTGAGTTATGAAACGAATCTGTGGAAGTTTGATCGTATGTCTCGCAGCGGTTCTCTGTTCGGCGGCGGAATTATCGCCCGAGGCGGCCCTGAAAGAATGCGGCGTAAAAGGCGGACTGGTGGTGCATCTCGGCTGCGGCGACGGAAAGTTGACCGTCGCGTTGCGAGCCAACAACAGCTACCTCGTTCACGGTTTGGACTCAGACGCCAGGAACATCGCCGCCGCCCGCGAGCGTGCCGCAGAGGCGAAGTTGGAGGGCAAGGTCACATTCGACGTGCTGCGGTCGGATTCGCTTCCGTACATCGATAACCTGGTGAACCTGATTGTGGCGGAGGATCTCGGTAAGATATCGACCGCCGAGGCAATGCGCGCCCTCCGCCCCGGCGGCGTGCTATACGTCCGCAAAGGCGACAAGTGGACCGCGACAGTCAAACCCCGTCCAAAAGAGATCGATGAGTGGACTCACTTCCTGCACGGCCCGTCGGGTAATGCGGTGTCCAACGATACGGTTGTGGCCCCGCCGCGACACATGCAATGGCTGGCGGCGCCCATCTGGTCAAGAAACCACCACAAACTCGCCAGCATCTCTTCGATAGTCACCAAAGACGGGCGTCTGTTTTACATCATGGACTCCGGCACGTCGGCGAACATGAGCGTGGTGGGCAAGTGGTCGCTGGTCGCCCGCGACGCCTTCAACGGCGTGCGCCTCTGGAGCAAACCGATGTCCAACTGGGCCCACCAGGGACACGGGTTCAGGAACGGTCCGGTGCAACTGCCCCGTACTCTGGTGGTCGGTGCAAAGTGCGTTTACGCCCCGCTCGAGATGAGCGCAGCGGTCTCGGCGGTGGACGTGGTTACAGGCGAAGTTCGCCAAACGTACAAAGAAACCGCCGGCGCCGAGGAACTGCTGCTGATCGATGGAGTGCTTCTGGTCGTCAGCGGGGCTCCGCTGGCTGAGCAGGCGGGAATCGACCCGTCCATGAAGAGCGGCTTCAAGTTCCCCAACGTCAAGACGATCCGGGCAATCCGCGCCGAAACGGGCAAACTGCTCTGGAAATGGTCCGACGCCGAAGCCGGAACCCTCATGCCCCTTACTCTCGCGGCTGCGGACAATCGCGTTTTCTTCGAGTCCGGAAGCAACACAGTATGCCTGGACCTTAACAGCGGAAAGCAAATCTGGGCCACGGACCACACCAAAACCGTTAACGCCAACGAAAAGAAGAAGAAAGGCGGAAAGTCCAAAAACCAAAGACGAATCGGCTGGTCCCTTGCAGCACTGACCGTAAGCGACGGCGTGGTGCTGCTCGCTGACGGTGGACGCATGCAGGCCTACTCATCCGCAGACGGTAAACCCCTCTGGCACAACCAGGCCCATCTCGGACTCTGCCGCTCTCCCTCTGAAATGTTCGTCATCGACTCGCTTGTCTGGCAGGGTCCGCACTTCAAGGAGGGACGCGATCTCCACACCGGTAAAATAAAAAAAGCCAACACCGCCACACAAGACATCTGGACCGCGGGACACCACCACCGCTGCTATCGCGAAAAAGCCACCTCCCGCTACATCCTGACCGGCTATCGCGGGATCGAATTCCTGGACATCGCCGGAAACAACCACACGCGGAACAACTGGATACGCGGAACATGCCAGTACGGTATAATGCCCGCCAACGGCCTGATCTACGCGCCGTCGCACGCCTGCGGTTGCTTCATGGAAGCCAAACTCCGCGGATTCTGGGCCGCGGCGCCCGAGCGGAAGCAAGCTCCGCCGACCCCCGCCCCGCAACTCCAGAAAGGCCCGGCGTACGGAAAGGTTTCAAAGATCCAAAACCCCAAATCGGATGATTGGCCTACTTATCGAGGTAATGTATTGCGGAGCGGTTCGACTCCCGCCAAACTGCCCGCGGCGCTGAAGAACGCATGGCGGACGGAAATCGGCGGGCGAATCACTCCCCCGACAGTCGCCGGCGGTCTGGTTGTCGTCGCATCGATAGACACCCACCGCATCGTCGCTCTGGACGCCGCGGGCGGAAAGCAGAAATGGACATACTCCGCCGGCGGGCGTGTCGATTCGCCGCCAACGATCCACAACGGGCTGGTCCTGTTCGGCTCGGCGGACGGATACGTTTACTGTCTCGCCGCCTTCGACGGCCGGGAGGTCTGGCGATTCCGAGTCGCGCCCCGCGACCGCCGCACAATCGCACTGGACCAGATCGAATCGGTCTGGCCTGTGCATGGGAGCGTTCTGGTCGAAAACGGACTGGCCTACGCAACGGCCGGACGGTCGTCCTACCTCGACGGTGGGGTCTATATGGTCGCACTGGACCCTGCTACGGGCAAGAAGGTGCATGAATCGGTCGTCCGCACCGGACACCCCAAGGTGCGAAACCGCGACGAGGCCGAAGCCGAAACCAAGATCAAGCGAAAAAGTTTCGTACAGAATGCCACCGACTACAAGACGTTCACGGATCCGGACCGGTCAGACGCGTTCTCCATGGGCGGAACCACCACCGACGTGCTCGTCAGCGACGGGATGTCGATCTACCTGCGGACCCTGCGGTTCGACCGCAGTTGCGCCCAGCAGCCCACCCACAATCGGCACATCTTCTCGACCAGCAGCCTGCTGGACGGCGCCGAAAACCACCGCTCGCACATCGCTCTCGGGACTGGCGACTTCGGCCGCACGACGGTTGCCTATTCGTGGATCGCCAACAAAGACAAGGGATCGTGGGGCGCCCGCCTGAGCGTACCGTACGGACTGATGCTGAGCTACGACCCTGGATGCGTATGGGGCGTGAAGAGGCCCGGACGCCAGGGCAGCGGATACATTCTGTTCGCCCAGGAAAACACGCCATTCTCGCCCGACGACAAACACATGCCGGACTTCCGCCCGCAGAACAACACAACCACCCCGCCGCAAAAATGGTCCGCGAGACTACCGCTCCGCCCCCGTGCAATGCTGCGGGCCGGAGATATGCTCTTCCTGGCCGGCGTTCCGGAAACACCGACACCCGGCGACCCGCATGCGACCTTCGAAGGGCGGGCCGGGGGCATGCTCCACACCGCTTCGACGGGCGACGGGAAACCGCTGGCCTATCGCAAACTCAAAAGCCCGCCGGTATGGGACGGTCTCGCCGCGGCGGGCGGAAAGCTGTATATGTCCGCAATGGACGGTTCGGTAACCCGCATGGACCGCGACGATTCGCCCCCGCCAATTCCCACCGTGCCCGCCGAGCCAGCCAAGAAACCGAACCCCAAACGCGGGCGCGGGGCGAAAGGCTCGCCGGGCAAACCCGTCGCGCCCGACAATGCGGGAAAATTCATCCTGACGCCGGAGACCGCCAGGACCATCGGCGGACTTCGCTACAACGCCCGGAACAATAATCTCGGCAGTTGGATGAATCCGAAGGCCTTCTGCCAGTGGACCCTCAAAGGCGTCAAGGCGGGGAAATACAACGTCGAGTTCGCATACGGTTCGACGAATCCGGGCGTGGGCTACACGATCGCCGCAGGCGAGGGAAAACTCGTTGGCAAAACCGAACACACAGGCGGAATCAAGACGTACAAGAACTTCCAGATCGGTGCAATCACCCTGCCCGGGGGAAAGGTGATACTCGCGGTCAAACCCGAAAAATTCAAAGGCGCGATCATGAACTTCCGCCTCCTGACCCTCACGCCTGTCAAGTAGCCGACGCAATGACCATCGCACTTGCCATCTACGCGGGGTTGTGCCTGCTGTACTGGCTTCGGACCGCATACGGGATCTACCGCGTCCGCGCCGGCGTGGGGCTCCTTACCGGCCTGGAGATTCCCGATCCGCCGATCCGGCCCGCGGTGTCGGTGGTAGTACCGGCGTGTAACGAGGCTGAGAAGTTCGAATCGGCCGCACGCACGCTGCTGGCACAGGATTATGAGAATCTGGAAATCATCCTGGTCGACGACCGCTCGACCGACGCCACCGGCGAAATCGCAGATCGACTCGCGGCGTCCGACCCGCGCGTGCGGGCGATTCACATCAGCGACCTTCCCGGCGGTTGGTTGGGCAAGGTCAACGCGCTTAATCGCGGCCTGGCCGAATCCGGCGGGAATATCGTTCTGTTCACCGACGCCGACGTGCATCATCGAAGCGATGCGCTGCGGCGGGCTGTCGCTTTCATGCAGGCCGAAGAGCTCGACCACCTGGCCGGATGCCCGTCGCTGCGGTCGTCGTCGGGGCTGCTGACCGATTCGCTGATCGCGGCGTTCCTGCGACAATTATTCGCCGTCTTCCTGCCTTCGTGGAAAGTCGCCGATCCAGGCTCGCGGGCGTTCTTCGGGGTCGGCGCGTTCAACATGGTCCGGCGCAGCGCGCTGGACGCCACCGAAGGGCTCGATTGGTTGAAACTGGAAACGGGCGACGACATGGGCCTGGGCTTGATGATGAAGCGGTCCGGGGCGAAATGCCGAGTGCTGTCAATGAGCGACCTGGTCAGCGTCCAGTGGTACGGTTCGCTTGGCGAAGTAATGCGCGGTTCGGAGAAAGTCTACGCTTCGGGCGCCAACTGTCGCCTGGCGCCGATTATCCTCTCTGCGGCGATCGTGCTGCCGCTGGAGGCATCGCCGATCCTGTGCCTGCTTCCGCTGGCCTGGCCGCAGACGCGCCTTGCGGGCATCGCGGGACTTGCGATAGCAGTACTCTTCGCCTGGTCGGTAGTCGCTCTGGCCCGCTGGGGACGGGCGCGGATCCTGCCCGGACTGCTCGCCCCGTTCACCGCGGCCGTAACCGCGGTGATTCTACTCCGGGCGGGAATACTCGGATGGCGCAGGGGAGGCGTCGTGTGGCGCGGTACGCTCTATCCGAGCGCCGCCCTGCGCAAAGGACGGCGAGTGCGACTCGGACGCATTGGCGATGTTCCGAAAACGGATCGCCCTACAGCTTGAACTCCTTGCGGTACGCCCGGTGGAGATATTCGTTGGCGGCGGATTTCTTGAACTCCCGCTTCTCACCGTCCCACTCGAGCTTCTCGCCGGGGAAGTACATGCCCACCACTCCGAGCCCGATCGTCGCGGTCATCCGCCCGGCATAACCAAAGTTCGATCCGGTTGTCCCGCGATTGATCTTCCGGCCCTTACAGGCCATCACCCATTCCTTGTAGTGCCCTTCGCTTCGCGGAAGGGTGCGCTTGGGCCTGGTGTAGTTCTTGTCGAACGGATTGCAGAAGCCCGCGTGCGAACCGCCAAGCATTCCGCCCTTGTCGCCGAGGAACATGCACCCGTTTCCGCCGAACCTCATTTTATCCGGAAGACCCGAGGGCCTGGCGGGCTTCTTACCGCCGTCGTACCAGTAAACCTTCACGGCCGGACGATTCCCCACGGCGGGGAAACCCCACTCGACAATCGACCATTTCGGAAACGAGACCTTGTTAAACTCGCTGCATTCGGTCTTGACGTAGTCCGGCTCGCCGAGGTCCAGCGCCATGAACGCCGGGTCCATGTTGTGGCAGGCCATGTCGCCGCCGGCGCCGCAGCCGAAATCGATGTACCCGCGCCACTTGAAGGGGTGAATCTTCCCGCTGTACGGAGTCACGGGCGCCACGCCGAGGAAGCAGTCCCAGTCCACGTGCCCCGGTGCGGGCCCGCCGTCCTTGGGAAGGGTCACATTTGCGCCCTGGGGCCACCATCCGCCCGCGCGGTCCGTCCAGACATGCACTTCCTTGACCGTTCCGATCACGCCGCCCTTGACGCATTCGATGGTCGACTCGAGCCCGCCGCCGGAGTGGCCCTGGTTGCCCATCTGCGTGATCACACCGTATTTCTTCGCCGCGTCGCGCATCTGGTAGCACTCCCGAATCGTCCGGGCCAGAGGCTTCTGGCAGTACACGTGCTTGCCCATCGCCATCGCCTTCAATGAGACCGGCGCGTGCATGTGGTCCGGTGTCGAGACGACCACCGCGTCGAAGTCCTTCGAATGCTTGTCGAACATTTTCCGGAAATCCGAATAGAGTTTCAGGCCCTTGCACGCCTTGTTCCGCATCGCCCCGGCCGCACGCTTCGAATCGATATCGCACATCGCCACGGGCCGCGCACCACACCGCAGCACGCTGCCGAAATCGCCGCCGCCCATGCCCCCGCAGCCAACCTTGGCGAAGTTCAGCGTGTCAGACGGAGCGTCCCGCTTTGCTGTCTTGCCCAGGATGTGCGCCGGGACAATCGCCACCGTACCTGCCGCCGCAACGGCAGTTGACATGAATTGACGTCTGTTCATTTTGCTCATTTTGGATTCCTTTCTTCGGGCGCCGCGCTTGGGGGTTCCCCGCGGCGGCCCTGTTGAATGCGGAGCCGATTATACCGGAATCGCCCGGAATTTGCGAATTGCAAATGTCACAATTGGTTCACAATTCCGGATGAGACGCGATTATGGACACCCCGTCCCCATCCGCCCGCTGATCGCCATAAATTGTTGCTGAAAAAGCATTTATAGTCGCCCCGCCGCCCGCGGCGCGCCCCGTTCCGGTCTCGAGCGGTGGTATACACCTCGCGCAAGTGTGAACCTTCGATTTCGCCTACTTTTCGCCCGAGATGCAGTACAAATCGCCGAGCGTCCGCAGGTATATCCGTCCGCCGACGATCACCGGCGTAGCGAATGCCCCGTTGTCCAGCGTGTTTTCCGCCAGCATCTTGAAGGTCCCTCCGCCCTGCATGACGTATCCCTTGCCTTTCCGGTCGAACAGGTAGATCCGCTCGCCGACCAGGACGGGCGACGAGTAGACCGGCGCGTGCAGATGCCGCTCCCAGACCACCTTGCCCGATTTCGCATCGTAGCATCGCATCAGGCCCTTGTCCGCCACCGCGTACACAAACGCCGCCGCCGCCAGCGGCGAGGGCACGTATCCCGCCTTCCGATCGCTCTTCCACTTCAGGTGCGAAGCGGTCACGTCACCGCTACCGTCGGCCCGGATCGCCAGCAGTGCCTTTTCCGGATACCCGCCGGTCGAGTAGATCACATCCTTACCGATCCCCACCGTCGCGGCGTCGAATTTCGCCGGACCGTCGCATTCCCACAGCAGCTTCCCGCTGCCGGGATCGTAGCTCCGCGTATTGTCCGGACCGATAATGAACAACTGGTCCCGACCCGCCACCCGCGCCGCCAGCGGAGACGCGTAGCTCTCCTCATCGCCCGGCCGGGCGACGCGCCAGATAACCTTGCCCGTCTTGCGATGCAGCGCGACCAGCCGCGCCGCACCCTTGCAGTCGGCCGTCATGATCACCGCCGACTTGTAGATCGCGGGCGACGCCGAATGGCCCTGCACCGTGCTGTACTTCGCCACCTCCTCGTCCCAGACCACCTTACCATCCAACCCCAACGCCACCATGCGAATCGCCTCGGACGTCTGGTACGCGAAGAACACCCGCTCGCCGTCGCAGGCGACCATGCCCGACGCATACGAGTTATCCTTGTGAATCTTCGGCAGCTCGCCCCGGTAAACTCCCGTCCGCCACTTCTCCTTGCCCGTCTCGCGGTCCAGGCACATCACGCTGATGCTCTTTTTGGCCTTGTCACCGCCAGCCAGGAATATACGATCGCCCCAGATACACGGCGTGCCATGCCCCTTCCCGCCCGGGGTCACACGCCAAAGAATGTTCTTGCCAGCCCCCCACACCAGCGGAGGCGACTGCTCTCCGCGCGCAATGTTGTTAAGCGCCGGCCCGCGCCACCAAGGCCAGTCATCGGCGCCCGGCGCCGCGATGGGAAGATCGTCCCAACCGTCAGCCGGTAAGACCCTGTCAGGGCAGTCAACAGATTCACCGCCCTTATTGCAACCAGCCAACATCACCAAGCACACAAGCACCCCAAGGCAAAGCCCCGAGCCAAGCACGCAGAAAATATTGAAACGATTGAGAAAACTCCAGTTCATAATTCTCGCCTTTCCCTTTGTCCCGGGATTCCCGGTTCGGCTTTCGCTATCGGGTAGAATATAGCATCCGTGGCCCACATTCAACATTGGGGTCAAGTCGAGAGAAGCCTGTCCAAAAACTGCATTGATTCCGCCGGCGGTAATCCGGGTCTCGGCAAGAATATTCCGCACAGGCATCCTGATGTACGGAAAACGCCCCGGTCTGAAAGAAAACGCCCGCTGGATCAGACAGCGATAACCGGGCCAGGTTTTACCTTGGGCATCTACTTCTGCATCGCGGCGAAGGCGGGCGTTACCCGGTGAACAGGCGGACGACTCCGTAGATCACTATGACCAGAATAATCGCGGGCCACCACGGCCTGACCGCACTGGCGAGGCGCCCCCATGCGTCGGTTCCGGCGATGGCGTCGACGGCCAGCACTACGCCCAGCACCAGCATTATCGTCGCAATGACATACCAGAAGGGATGGTAGTTACAGGCCAGATCGAATTGTCCATGTGCGGCGTGTACGAAGGCCCGCGTCAGCCCGCATAGCGGACACGGCTTGCCAACAACCGTGCGGAAAAAGCAAATGGAGAAATCCGTGTGGACGACCGCGGAAGGCAGGAGCCACGCCAGCGGGAACGCACCCAGCAATACGCACGAGGAGATCATGCGAACTACTCTTCCGGGTCGAGATGCTCTTTCCATCGCCACGGTAAATGGGCGTCTCTAGTCCAGACAACCGGCCGACAGGTCCACCTGCTCCAGCGGGAGTCTGTCTTCGTTCTCTTCGGCCCACGCAGCGGCCTGTCCGTTGAGAGGGCTCTTGGTGTTGTAGCTCTGATAGGTCAGCATCTCGGCGATGCGCACCAGCAGCATAGGCAGGCCCTGTCCGGCACTCCAGTGATCTCCGATACAGATTTTCTGCGGATCGATGTTGGGATGGTACACCGGTGTCATCATCCTGCAGAACGGTGGTCGGCGGGGATAGTCCAGCGAGAGGAATATCTCGGCACGATGGGTTGTCCCTTCGCGGAACCCGTTGTCGCCTTCGGGTACGAGGCTTCGAACGCTCAACTCCACGATGTATCTCTCCGGAGGCGTACCGATGACCTCGACGATGCGGATACGTGGATGGTTGGCGAAGGCGGCTGTGACTCTCTGGTGGTCGGATTGTAGCCTGCGAATACGTGGATTCATGCGTAACTCCAATAAGACGGACGATTAAGGGCTATTGTAAAAAACGCACACCACGACAATGACCAGTGTCTGCAGATACGCCAGGCCCAGGGCGATCCTGCACATGGCCGACTGCGTGCCCGACAGGGCCTGGATGTCTTTGCGGTTGGAAAAGTACCACATCGTTCCAAAAACCGCCACCAGCGGTGCCGTACACGAAAGGATACTGAGCACCAACAGCACGATACTGGTGCGGCCGACTTTCGGTAATCTCTCCCCTTTGGATCTCCGTTCTCGATAGGCACGTCGGTCTTCAGGTTCGGCCGACGCAAACATTGCGCCGCAATTTACGCATCGCAGGGCGGCGGCGTGGATTTCATTTCCGCAGGAGGGACAGTTTTTCTCTTCCTTCCCCCAATAGGACACGGGTATCTCGACGTTCTTGAGGGTCTCGGTTTCGGGGGCCTGTTCGCACCCGTAGATACCGCAGCCCTGATTGTATTCCCAACACTCATGGTGGTACGGCGTCTGACATGCAGGACAATCCTTCGCCGCCTCCTCGGGGGCTATGGGCTGCTGGCAGACGGTGCAGAGGATGCAACCTTCCG
Organism: Phycisphaerae bacterium; assembly: GCA_016782885.1. GTDB lineage: Bacteria > Planctomycetota > Phycisphaerae > SM23-33 > SM23-33 > BS750m-G57. The sequence goes on from JADHXQ010000007.1 coordinate 72,929, forward strand.
GCGGGGGCGACATGGGTTGGGAAGTTTCGACAGATGCCGCGGGCAACGCCTCTGTGATGATGAACTTCTGCAGACACCCTTTGCATTGGGCCCTCTTGCCCAGGTGCCCTCTCGCCAGGCGATACTCCTTACCGCACTCCGAGCAGTGACAGATGACCTTGTCAGGTTGTAGTGGGTCGACCACTCGCGATCACCTCTTCTTCTTCTGGAACAGGAACACTGTGCGGCCCAGAGCAATCTGGTCGCCGTTGCGCAATCTGGTTCTGGAGACAGTTCGTCCGTTAACCATGACGGGAAAGTTGTCGTCGAGGCCCTCGATTTCGTAGGTGTCTCCCGAGCAGCGGATGGTTGCGTGCTGTTGGGCGACCCCTGTGTCGTTGAACAGGTATACTTCCGATCGCGGGGAGGCGCCCAGATGCATGAGGTCCTTGAAAATCAGGAACTCCTTTCCCGCCAGGGGTCCCTCGGTCATGCGCAACCAGGCGTCGCGTGCCAACAGTTCCACCAGCCCGATCATGGCCCCGACGGTGGCGCCGATGACGGTAATACCGATCATCCTGCTGATGTGCGCGCTGGGGTGATCCATACCGCCCAGAAGAAGCAGATCGACGGGATCGAAAATCATCCCCCCGAACAGACCACCGATGATCCCACCGAGGAATCCGTACAGCAGCAATCGCCCCGACCGAAGCGAGAGCCCCTGCCCCAGACCCATCGTCATTCCGGCCAGGCACCACGCCAGAGAACGCCCGCCCATCTGCACCACGAACGCAAACGTTGTCAACCCGCCCGGACCGGGGCCCTCCTGCCCCATGGCCATCTGGTTCAACGGCGCATACACAATGTTGGCGACAATACCCGAGACAAACCCACCGATAAACCCGGCTACCAGCCCCACCAGACCGCCTATCACCGCACGCCGGGCAACGCGACAGATCAGCCCGTCGGTCGCCCCGATAGCCAGACCGATGATCGCGGCCACCACCGCGAACAGCACCGTTCCCGCCGTGGCGGTCTGCGCCACTATCTGCCTTATTGGGAAGGATGCCTTTTCAGGCGGATTGGCCGCAGGCTCCGGTACGATGAAATTCGCCAGACACAGTTCCACCATCTGATACGGTTCGGGCATCACGTATACCCCAATCTCCTGACCAACTTCCAGCGATGATAAATCCAACTCTGCCAGGTCGTCGGAGGCGGTCAGACCTTGGGTTTTTTCGAACAACCAGCACTTGGCGCCATTGACCTTCACCCAACCTTTCGGATGAACGTAAAGTTCAAACTCCATTCCATTGAGACTGCTCCGCCCGGAATGGGTTTCTTCGAGGTTCATAGATTCGATGGTTCCCTGGATATAGCACATGTCGTCGAAGTAGGGTTCGAGCAGCGCCCAGGCCCCGAAGGCCGCCAACATACCGGTCACCATGAACAGGAACCAGTTCTGGTAGTACCACTTGCCCCTGCTGTGGCGCGTGATTCCGCCCTCGCCTCGCAGCGAAGCCTGGCGCTTGAGGAGGTTATCCACGTGTTCGCTGTTGGCCTCGTCCTTCGTAATGCGTATCGAGCCCGGCCAGAGAGGCGGTGGGGTATTCATTTGACTCATGGCGTGCTGTCCTTCAGGGTAATGTCATTGCCCGGGGCGCCCGACGGTTGTGTTCCGGTCTTCGGGGCGGGCTGTGTTGCGGGCGCCAACTTTATCCCGCCGCTCGCCTGCGAGGCCGGTTGGGTCGCCGCCTTGCGTTTCTCCTCGGCGGCAAGGAACTGTCTGCGTTCTTCTTCACGAAGTGCGGCCGCCACGTTCGGGGGCACCGGGAGAGCTACCACTTTGGAGCCGACCCAGCACCACTTCCCGCCAACTTTAGCCGCACCCCGGGAGAAGGTCTGTACTTTGGGCGGGGAGGTGTCGGCGGTCCACCTGCTGTAAACGATGTTCGAGATCCAGAAGACGATACCGACCGCAACCATCATTCCCAGAATCGTCAGAAAGCGATAGAAGGTTGCGCGCAGGGCGTCGACGGACTGGAGGGTCTGGCGGAGTCGCTGCTCCATGGATTCGATCGCTTCGCTTACCTGAGCGCTTTGGACCGACCCTCCGGGCGAGGCGTCCCGCTTGAAGGTGCAGTCCCTCTGGCGGTCATCAACCCAGAACCGCTTGAGGTTCTCGATACCCTTCGGCGTATTGACGCAGATGGCCTCCTCGCCACCCAGCGGATCGGAAACAAATGCGATCTGTCCCCGTCCGGCGAAGAAGTTCTCCTGGATGAACAGGTCCATGTCCGAGAACGACACGCCGAAGCCGGGGTGCGTGTGATACCATCCCACGATCTCGTAGTTCCGATAGTCCTTCTCCATGCGCTCGTGGATTTCGTTCCAGGTCTCCTGCGTGTAGGTCACGTGTGCGGCGCCCTGATCAGCGGACGATCCCTCGATAACCGCACCGACGAAGACATACATACCGTAGTCATCCTCGCAGAACTCACCGGCGAGCACCCCGCATATCTCCTTGTTGAGGTTCATCTTGGACAGAGAGACCACTTCCGCATACGCCTTGGGGGCAAAGGTTACCCGAATGGGCTCACCGACCTCCTCGCGAATGGGGAAATCCCGCCACCGAAGCAATCTCTTATCCGTCCACTGCCCGCCGACGGAGACCCCGTCGTCAGGTCCGGCGTCAGGCTCACGCCATCCGGAGACCGGGGTGTCTTTCTGTTTGTTCTTCTTCGGTTTCTTTCGCGCCACGTACTTACTCCTCTGTCGAGTCCGATGGGACAGTCACCAGGGCATCCGGGCAGTCGGCCAAAAACTCAAGCCCCACCGCATGGGAGCCCTTGCGAACCCACACAATGTCCCAATCCGGAAGTCCCAGATCTCGAATACTCATATCCAGCAACGCCGAATCACCGTCCAGGCTATGAAGGAACCGAGGAACATATTCGCAACCACAGGCTTCGCAGACGGCCTGGTCTTCGGTAATACGCTCTATCGACTGCAGTACCTGTTGCGACTGCCCGCAGGAAGGACAGTCCAGACGTTCGACCAGTTCGTGCGACAGATCAATCGCGTCGAGTCCGCCGAACCGCTCGACGCCCCATGCCCACACATCACGCAGGAGGGTCTGAGAACCCCAGGTCGACATCGTCTCGATCGGCGTCGGCGGCTCGTGCCACGGGCACTCCGGGGAGATCGGGTAGCTGACCTGGTAGGAATTGTGTGTCAGTCCCTCGAAGACGAAACCTTGCCCGGACAGGGACTCCATACCGTGCAATCGCTTGACTACTTCCTGGGCCTGAATGGCGCCGATAACCGACGCGGTGGTCGGTGTGGTGGGCGTACCCCCTTCAGCCACCGCCTGGCGCGCCAGGAGCGAACAGGAGCGTCGCTTGGCTAGCAGGTCCCAGTCCACCTGACCCATCGTGCATTCGTAGCAGGCCGTCTCGGGCGCCGCAAAACCACGGACAATACCCGACAGAACTTCGATGCCCCCGTCGATCCACGGGCGATGCACCTGGGCGCAGACGCGATTAACAAACACGCGAGCCTCGCGGTTGTCAAGCGCGCCGACAACGACATGGGCCCACCGAAAATAGCCCAGCCCCACGTCGCTCAGGACGTTCCCGACAAGTGGTGACGCCTGCATTTTGGGGTATAGCGTCGAAGCCGCCCTGGCGGCGACGACGGCCTTGGGCTGCCCCTGGTCACCGTCGCGGAACAGGACGGAGCGGCAGAGGTTGCTCGTCTCGATATGATCCATGTCGACGATCAGAAGGCGACCGACGCCCAGCAGGCTTAGGTTTTTGATCACTTCGTTTCCAAGAGCGCCGGCCCCGACAACCAGAACGCGGGCATCCCCCAAAAGGGACTGGTCCCACCACCGTATCGCCTCAAAACGAGCGAAACGTCCTTCGGTCAGCGATATTATCGTCGACGATTCACCCATGCCGATCAGCCTCGAAGCCCTGCCGTAATCTCCGGCTGCAGCCTCAGGTCGTCCCCGTCGACCACGCCTGATTCGCCCAGCGTCTGCGGCTCCAGCAGTTGTCGCCCGGTGCGTTTGTGGTGAAGCTTGTAGCTCATAATCTGCCCGTCGGGACTGTTGATCGGCAGGTTCATGCGCTCGACCAGGATCACCAGCAGGAGTTCGACGGGCACGTCATCGGGAGCCTCAACCTGCTGGGAGCGGCTTCCG
>JADHXQ010000056.1 GCA_016782885.1 Phycisphaerae bacterium
CTTCTTCTTGGCCTGCCCAGTGTACCACATGTGGTACACGCCGTCCTTGAAGAGGACGCCCGGGCGGTTCACCTGTTCTTCCCAGCCGGTCTTGGCCGGGCCGAGCACGATCCTGGGTTCGCTCCAGTTGACTCCGTCCTTGCTCTTGGACAGGGCGATCGACTTCTTGGGACGCCACGAGACGTACATCCAGTACTCGCCCCCGGCCCGCAAGGTTGAGACATCGAAGATCGTACCGTACTTCTTCCCACCTAGAACGGGATTGGCCTCGTGCTTGACCCACTGCCCGGTCGACTCAGCGCCGCCCGAGGCGACGGCGACGGCCCCAAGGGCCAGGGCGAGGCACAGAAGTGACGCCTTCGCTACGGTCCGCCAGTCACGCATTCCCATCGCCGCTGCTCCTGGTTTCCTGGTTTTTCGTTCACCCGGGATTTCCTGTATGGATTCCCGCCCACGACCGTCGTGGGCCTTTTCAATGATTCTATCACAGAGTGCCATTCGGGTCAGAGTGCCATTCGGGTCAGCCCTTGAAATAGTAAATAGCGATGTCTGGGGTTTTGTGTATTGCATTTCCCTTAACGCATATCGCCTTGCGGCCGGTGGCCATTTCGATTGGTGTCAGTTCGATCACTTCCGCTATTGGCAGTTTAGTAGACCGCCTCTCGATCTTCAATCACAAACAACCGGACCGCCCATAAAACGACATACCCAAAGACAGACCCCAACCCTTATTTGCTATTTCAAGGGCTGTTGTAAATCACGACGAAGTCCGCAGGACGAAGACGGGACCCCGACGCCTCGGAAAGACCTCCCAACTGCGGACACAGTCAGACCATGATCCGCGAGGATCGTTGGGCAACCAGAACCCGTACGTGCTGAAGATGACATGATACGCCAGGATCATGAGTGCGAGGTATATGCGGCGAACGCTGCGATGTCACGCCCCCGACGCGCCGGGATCGTATTACGCACTGTGTAGCGGCGGGGCATCGTCCCGCGCTCGTCGTTTCGCGATGCGGCGCAGCGCCGTGCGCCGCAAGCGGCTGAAAAATCGTGCAATCTGCACTCAAAACTCCCATCGCCGCCGCATTGGTGCTATAATCGCGAACAATGGTTAAGTTGCTTGACATTGTCGGGCAGGATGCGGCGGTGGCATTGCTGCAGCGGAGCCTCGCGGCTGGGCGCATGGGACACGCGCTGATGTTCACAGGCCCTCACGGCGTCGGGCGCCGGACTACCGCCCTTGCGCTGGGGGGGGTGCTGCTCTGCGAAAATCCGCAAACCATGCCCAACAACGCCCGGTTCGACCAACTCGATAACGACTTCCAACTCACCGACGCCTGCGGGCAGTGCAACGCCTGCAAAACGCTCGATGCCGGCACGCATCCGGACTTCGAGGTCGTCTACAAGGAACTTGCCGCCTTCCACCCCAAACCGGAAGTTCGCGGCCGCAAGATGCAGAATCTCGGTATCGACGTGATCAAGCACTTCCTGCTGAATAGCGCGTACCTCGCTTCGTCGCGCGGCAGGGGCAAGGTGTTTGTCGTTCGCGAGGCGGAACTGATGAGTGCCGATGCACAGAACGCACTGCTGAAAACGCTTGAGGAACCGCCGCCCGGCGTGACGATTATTCTACTCTGCCGGCGAAGCGAGCAGATGCTTCCGACAACGACAAGCCGCTGCCACGCGGTGCGGTTCGGCCCCCTTCCGCTCGATTTCGTTACCGACCGCCTGGCCGGCGAGGATGTCGCGGCCGACGAGGCGCTGTTCTGGGCGTCGTTCACAGAAGGATCGGCCGGCAGGTCGCTGTCTCTTGCCCGCGGTGAACTCTACACGATCAAGTGCGAGATGCTGGACGAACTGGCGAAAATGGGCCCCGGCGGTAATGCGGCACTGGGCGAGCGACTCCAGAAGATCACCGATGCCCAGGCGATCGAGGCGGTCAAAGCCGCCAAGAGCGACGACGGCGCCGAGATGGCGAAATCGCTGGCCACGCGGCGGGCGACGGGGGTCATGCTCGAACTGATAGCCGCGGGCTTCCGCGACGCGATCTCGCTGTCGACCGGTCTCGACCGCCCGCTGGTAAACGCCGACCAGCGGGGGACCATCGAATCAATCGCGAAGAAACACTCGACGCGCCAACTGGCTGGAGTGGTCGAACAACTCTCCAACTACGAGCAACTCCTCTGGCGAAACGTCAGTTCCAGAATCGTCTGGGACAACGTCGTTCTGGCATGCGCTTCGGGGTAACAGGCTGAAGGTGTCATGGTGAGATACGTAATCGTACTGGTTGCGGTGCTGTTGCCGGCGGGCGCCCCTCCTTTGGGCGCCCAAACCGCCCCGCGGTACGAAGCCGCATTCTCAGACGGCTCGCGACTTGAGGGCGAAAAGCTCACCGGATGGAGCAAGCATGCATATTCTCCGCGGCTTGACGGGACCTCCCTGGACGATCCCAAGCGCCCGCTGCGATGGTTGAAGGACCGGCGCCTCAAACCGTGGCGCAAAGCGTCATGGTGCGGCGGATATATCGAGTTCGTCGGCGGGGACCGCATTATCGGGCGCGTGGTTGGCTCGAGGCCGAGCAGCGACGCCGGCGGGGTTCATGTCCCGGCGCATCTGCTGGTGGCGCCGGCGACGAATTCGAAGATTCCGGCCCGCATCAGATCCCCCAGGCAGATTCGCGTGCGTATCGACACGATAAGGCGGATCGTCATGACGCCGAATCCCCGGGAATATTATCACCCCGGAAGGCTCGTGCGCAGGGGCGGGCGGAACGTGGATTTTGTCAGTCTTCGCGTGGGCGAAGATTCTCTGAAACTGCTGCTCATCAACACCGCCATTACCGTGAAGTTCGACGACATATCCGAGATATGCTTCCCGCAAACCGATCCATGGGAGGCGTATTTCCGGATGCTGGGCGTGCTAAGCCCCGCCGGCCGGTCGCGACTGGTGCGCCTCGAGACCATCGACGCCCTGATCGCCACCGCAAGCGCCCTGCGCATTGAAGAACAGGCTTTCGCCACCGATGCCCAAAAGGAGCAGGCGCTGCTTGACCTAAAGAAGTTCAACGCTGATCTCGCTGGTCTGGAACCGGAGCTCGAGGAGCACGAAAAGACACTTGCCTCGATCCGCGCCGAATACGCAAAGCTGTCGACCCAACTCGCAAAATCACCCGCTTCCGATCGCTCAAGGCGCCTGTCGCAAATGAAACTGCGGGTCGACCGCGCCCTGCAAAAGCGCGACAACACTAGACGGCACATCGCCTACGTCAAATTGCAACGCGGCAGGACCCATGGCGCCGGCGGCAGCAGCGACACATGGAGCCACGTGATCCAACCGGCATGGTGCCTCGACGCGCTGCGAATACCGTTCAACCGCATCCATATGAGGTGGTCGCTGGCGCCCGACCGGGTTCCGCTGTCCATGATTCGTCCCACCGCGTCTGTCAGCCCTCCGCTGCAATCGTGGCGAACCGGACGCACCTCAGACGGAGGGTCCTTTCACAGCGCCGGGCGGGACTACTGCTGGGGATTCGCGGTGCATGCATACAGCGAATTGAGCTTCGCGCTTCCGAAATGCGCCAATTCGTTTCAGACTCGCCTGGGACTCGACAGCGCTGCCGCCAAGGGCGGATGCGTGCAGGCCAGGGTGCTGCTCGGATCGACCGGCAGGAAACAAAACAAAAACGAAGACAACAATAAAAAAATCCTGTACGCCAGCGAGATGCTGGTCGGTTCGATCAAAACCGTGGACACCGGTCGGCTCGCGATAGGCCCCGCCGGCGATGGACAGAGAATCCTGACCCTGCAGGCCGATATAGCCCACGAAGGACGCCCGCGAGGGGCCGACCCGCTTAACATACGCGACAAGTTCAACTGGCTCGAACCGGTGATCGGGTTCGATGCAAATGGGTTTCAGGATGCGGTTCTTCGAGAAACGGTAAAGCAGATGCGCCCCTGGAAGGGATGGACTGTGAAGTTCGACAAGCGCGGCCGATACACCTGGACGGGGCACTTGTCGGCAAACAAGGATCCGATCGGCCGAATGCACTTCCGCCCGATGGTCCGCGCCGAGAAGCATCCGCTGGTCCTTTCGCGCCGGATCACGATCGGATCGCGCGACAACTGGCTCACCGTCGATGCGGGCGTTTTCGATGACAATGGCGCCTACTGTCCGCGGGCGGTCTCCCTTCGCGTCGACAAGGAGGTAATCGAGCCCAGGAAGCCCCCCGCCAGGCAGACTTGGCAGACAAGAGACGCCCCGCCTGTGTTTTCGATCGGACAATATCGCGGTAAGAAGGTCACTCTCGAACTGACCCAGAAGCCCGATACCGCGAATCTGTATTGGCACAGGATCGAGATAAGACAGTAACTGTGTACCGGTCGAATGGGAAGGGAATATCGTTCAGGGCCGAAGGGCCTGAACCAAACGTCGCTACCCTTTACGATATGAGGTCGCGATTATCGACCCGACATAATTGCTCGGACAGACTACTAGCTGACAGATGACAGCTAACCGCCGCCTTTCCGCCCCATCCGGGCCGCTTTGCTTCGCTTGTCGCGGATGCACGAGAACATCCTGGTCCCCAGTTTCATCAGCGACATCAGGTCGCCCAGGCTGCGGATACCCAGCAGCTTCCCGAATATGTAGCCCGGGCGCATGAAGAACCGCTTGTGAGCTTCGGCGATGATCGAGACAAGCTTCTCCTCGCTCCAGTTGTCCGAGATGATCACCGGGCGCTTCCGGTCCTTCTCTATGAAGTTCTGCGCGTCGACTTCGCGGTAGGACCCGTCTGAGCGGGCCTGGCGGTACAGGGGCGTGCCCGGAAGCGGTGAGAGCACGTGGAAGTCCGCATAATCAACACCGATGTCGATGGCGAACTGGATGGTGTTCAGGGCGTCTTCGTACGTTTCGACCGGGATACCCAGAATGAAGTATCCGACGGTTTTTATGCCCGCGGATTTGGTCAGGGCAAACGCCTCTCGGGCGATCTCGGGCGTGGTCCTTTTGCGGAGATATTCCAGACCGCGGGGGTTGGCGCTTTCCACGCCGAAGCCAAGGATTTCGCATCCGGCGCGCCGCATCCACGAGAGCATTTCGGCATCGACGCAGTCGACGCGCGCTTCGGCTTTCCATTTCAGGCGGTAGTTTCTCTCGACCAGCCCGTCGCAGATTTCCTTCAACCGGCCGCGGTCCAGAACGAACAGGTCGTCGTAGAAGATGATGTATTGCGTGCGGTATCGCTGGACGATCTCGTCGATCTCGGCCAGCACGTTCGCGGCGCTTCTCGCCCGCCAGCGGTCGCCGCAGACGCCCTTGTCGCAGAAGATGCAGTTGTACGGGCACCCGCGCGAAGTGATAAGCGTCGCCACGCGCCGCCGCCCGGCGAGGGCGTAGCGGTACTCGTTGGTCGGCAGCAGGTCCCGCGCGGGGAACGGGAGGCCGTCGAGCTGTTCGATCGGCTCGCGCGGTTCGGCGGGCGAATCGGGCGTGGCCAGTCCTGGTATGCCCGACAGGTCGCCATCGGCATCGATCGCATCGAGCATTTCGACAAACGTCCGCTCGCCTTCACCGATTACGGCGCCGTCCAGCTCCGGATTCTCAGCCATTATCGTTTCGGACAGGGCCATCGGATGCGCCCCCCCTATCACGAGGTATCGCGTGTGCGGGCGGCAGATGCCCATGGCGCGTTTGACCGCGTCGAATACGGGCGTAAGGGCGGTTATTCCGATGACATCCCACTTTTTCGCCGACACCCGCTCGGTGAACTCAGGCCAGTCGAGCCCCTCGCCGCTGGCGTCGAGAATGGTCGCCTCGTATCCGCTCTCGCGGGCCGCCGAAGCCATGTACGCCAATCCCAGAGGCACCATTGCCAGCGGGTTGTCGTCCACCGCCCGGTCGGGAGACTGGATCAGCAGTATTTTAAGATCGGACATATGCGCAGGGGGATATCCACAAGTACAAGCAGTTTCACCGGAAAAACCCGGGTCGAGAATAGTACCCCGCCACAGCACGGAAGTAAAGACACTTCAATCGCATATGAATCGCCTTCGCCGCTGGCGCTTGCGGTTTCGCGGTCGTTGTCGTTTCACCGTTGCCCATTGACGTTTGAGCGTCTGGTGGACATAATCAGACATCCCTTTTTGGAAATCCCCCGATGAAGGACTTCGTTAGATCCCTGAAATACCTGAAACCGTACCGCAAACGCCTGGCGGTGTCGATCGTCTGCGTGATTCTCATCGCGATGCTCTGGGCAAGCGGTATCGGTATGATCGTACCGACAATGAAGGTCCTCATAAGCCCCGAGGGTCTGCACGGGTGGGCGTGGAATTCCATCGCAGCCGACAGGCTCCAGGCCAGGGTCGAACTTGATTTCCCCACGGTCGAAACGAAGGTCGCCGACCGCCCGGTGACGATGCTCGTGGATATCGTACGCGTGGACAAAGACTCCCCCGCCGCCAACGCCGGAATCCTCAAACGCGACTGGATCGTAGGCATCGGGCGGGCCGCGGGCCCCGTACGCCGTTTATCCCACGCCAACGCCAACGAGTGTATGGGACTCCTCATGGAATCCGCCGAAGCCCTTAGACTGGAGGTATTCACTCCCGGCGGTCAGAGCGATCAGTCGCGAACAGTGACCCTTCCGCCCGGAGAAGTCTCGATGGGATCAGGCCTGCTGGGATGGGCGGCGGGGTCCATCCCCCAACCAACCACCAGGATAGAGAGATTTCCCATCCTTGTATGGGCCCTGTTGATCATGGTGGTGATGACCGTGCTTCGGGACGTGCTGCGATTCTTACAGGAATACCTCGTCCATTCGGTGGTGCTGCGCGGGATAATGGACCTTCGCTGCGAAAACTACGACGTGGCGCTGCGCCTGCCGACAACATTCTTCGCGCGCGAGGGAACAAGCGACACCACCAGCCGGTTCATACATGACACAGGGGAAGTCACCCGGGGCATGACAACGCTGTTCGGAAAGACTCTGGTCGAACCTGCCAAGGCCGCCGCGTCGCTGACGATGGCGCTGATTCTCTCGTGGCAGATGACGCTCGTGGCGCTGGTGGTCGGACCGCCGGCGTACCTGCTGATCCGCCAGTTGGGCAGGATCATGAAAAAAGCCACCCGCCGCGCGCTGGAGGGCTGGTCGGCGATGCTTTCAGTGCTGGAGGAAACTCTCGCCGGTATCCGAGTCGTAAAGGCCTACACGATGGAAGGCGCCGAACGAAAACGTTTCTTCCGGGTCAATCGGAGACTGCTCAAGCAGCAGAATCGCATCGCCCGCGCCGAAGCCATCGTGGCCCCGTCGATAGAGGCAATGGGAATCTCCGCGGCGATGGTCGCCGTTGGAGTAGCCGGTTACCGCGTGCTGAGCGGCCGGTTGGACCCTGAAGTCTTCATTGGATGGATGGCGCTGCTGATTGCGATGTTCGATCCGATCCGCAAACTCGCCAAGGTCGCGACAACCTTCCAACGCGCCGATGCGGCCGCCATCAGGATATTCCAACTCCAGGACCAGGCCCAGGAAAAGCGCATCCCCGGCGCACCGGATCTACCGCTCCACTCTCGCAGCATCGAGTTTCGCGACGTCCGGTTCCGCTACCCCGGAGCGGGAGACGATTCGCTGCGGGATATCAACCTGACGATCAACCACGACGAAACGATAGCCATCGTCGGGCCTAACGGATCGGGAAAAACAACGCTCGTATCGCTCCTTCCACGCCTGATCGACCCCACCGAGGGGCATGTCCTGATCGACGGATGCGATATCTGCACGCATTCGATGCGTTCGCTGCGAAAGCAGATCGCCGTGGTCACCCAGGAGACCGTCCTGTTCAACGCCACCATCGCCGAGAACATCGCCTACGGAACGCGAAACGCCGGCAAAGAGACAGTACTGGCCGCCGCCAAACGGGCCTTCATCGACGACTTCATCTCGGAACTGCCCGATGGTTACGGCACGATGGTCGGGCAGAGGGGCGCGACGCTGTCGGGCGGGCAGAGGCAGCGGATAACGATCGCCCGGGCGATTCTCAGGGACCCGGCGATCCTGATATTCGACGAAGCGATGAGCCAGATCGACTCGGACTCCGAACGCCGCATCCACGACGCGATGGAAGAGTTCAGCAAAGGGCGCACCACCATTCTGATCGCCCACCGTTTCGCCACGGTCCTGTCGGCCGACCGGATCGTAGTAATCGACGCCGGAAAGATCCGCGACATAGGCCCCCACGCCGAACTCCTCGAACGCTGCAAACTCTACAAGCACCTATACGAAACCCAGTTCATAGACTCAGGCGGATGATGCCCGATGACTGGCTCTTCCGAAATGTCGCTTCGCACTATACAATACCCGGCCATGAAACTCTGCTATAGATTCATTACTGTTACGCTTGGCGCCATTTTGGCTTCGGGGCTGCTGGGCGGGTGCGTTGAACCGATCGGCGGTTTGAACGCCTGGGTCGCGAGCGAAATGGTCAACGTTTCGGCGCGTACCAAAGCATTCGAGGACAACTCGGTATTCGACCCCGCCGCAAAACAGGTCAAGCTCTTCTCGGCGGGCAATGAGACCGTATCGTTCCAGGTAGTCATAGATACCGGCAAGTGGTCCGTCGGGGGCATGAAAGTCCGCTGCGGTAACCTGAAGTCAGCCCAGGGGCGGGAGATCAATGCCGATAACGTATCGGTTTTCCGCGCCCGCGCGGTGCGAATCACAAACTACCCGCCGTGGTATCTCCGCCTGGTCGATACGGTGCCCGGGCCTGCCGACTATTACGACGCGCTGGTGGACCTTGGTCGGGGCGGCCGGTTCGCCAACGTCAAAGCCTCCGATCGCGCGGTGCTCTGGGTGGACCTGCACGTCCCTCGCAATACCGTCGGCGGAAAGTATTCCGGCAGGATGGATATCCGTTCCGATACGCACAAAACGTGGTCAGTTAACATCGGCGTTGATGTGTACGGTTTTGTCCTGCCCGACGCCAAACCGCTGATCGCGGTCGGCGGGTTCGACAACGCCAGCCTCTACAAGGCGTTCGTAAAACACGAAGGTAAGGCGTTCATACCGGTTCGCATGAACCGCAAAGATCCGCGAGTCAGGAAAGGCCTGGTGATAATGCGCCAGTTGATGCGTCTGGGGCGCGCACACAGGCTCGACCTGTTCGACAAGGGTATCCGCCCGGTGATGCGGCGCGACATGTTCGGAAAGATCGCTATGGACTTCGAAGATTACGACGCGATCGTCACACCGTATCTGGACGGAACGGCTTTTGAAGACGGTATCGGTTGTGCGGCCTGGCCGCTGCCGATAAGCACCGCCTGGCCTCTGGCGCGATACTATGGAGGGCCCGCCGGCGACCTCTATGCGACCACCATCGGCGCGGTGGCGGCAGAAGGGAAAAAACACTTCTCAGCCTCTCCGGCGCATAGCATGAAAATGTTCTACTGGCCTTATCGCGGTGAGATCGGACCGGCGGGATATCTCGAACACTCGCGTCTGAGTCGGATCGTGCGTGCGGCTGACAGGGACACGCCTATCCTCTCTCAACTGCCCGCGGCGCCGCCGGCGCTGACCGGATGGAAACCACCGAAAGATTTCGCGTCCTTGAGCGACATTCATGCCGCTCGCGCCGAATATTTCGATCCGACCGCCACGGTCAAGGTAAAGGACGCCTCGCATCCGCTGACCGGCTCGTGGTTGGCGCCGGGCACCGTACCGTACCTGCCGTCGCTTGGGATAATCGCAACGCCCGCCGACGTTCGGGCAATTCCGTGGTTCGCCATGAAGTACAACTGCTCGGGCCTGTTCCTGCCTGAAGTGCTCCACTGGAGCGCCCAGGTGTTTGCAGAACCCGCCGGTGCCCAGACACGCCTGTTCTACCCGGGCAAATCCATCGGCGTCGACGCGGTCATCCCCTCGATCCGCCTGAAACGCCTCAGGCGCGGTCTGCAGGACATCGCATACCTGGGCTTGATGAAGCAGCACAAAAGACACGCCGCGGCCGCTTCTATCCTCAACGGTATGACCCGCTACGCCGGTCTGGCGGCGGCCGGTGACAACTATCTGGACCCCCGCCTGGACGGTTGGGTGCAGAACCCCGAGACCTGGCGGATGGCGAGGCGCCTTCTGGCAGAGGAGATCTATTCGGCGGTTCGCGGTGAATCGGCCGATCCCAACAGACAGTTGCTCGCCCAGCGGATCGCCTGGAAACTCTTCGACGAAAAGGCGCACAGTATCCGCGTTCAGCAGTCGCGCTCGCGGGTGGCGCGGATAGACAAGACAAACGACATGAAGGTCGCCGTGCTGCTCGAGTTGTACAACGAACACACGCGCAACGTCGACGTCGTGGTCTCCATGAACAAGCTTCCGACCGGATGGAAGGCGCTCAAAAGCGAGGTGAGGATATCCCCCTTCAAACCGGGCGAGAGCAAGACAGTTGAACTGACCGCCCGCTGCCGCTACATCCCCGCCGGTCAGGCGGGCAAGATGACAATCCCGGTGACGATCACCACCGACGTCAGCCGCGAAAAAACCATTGACGCGACGGTGTCGCTGATAGTGGCTGGGCAGGCGAACAATCCGATCAGGATCGACGGCGGCCTCAAGGACTGGCCCATGCGCCAGGGCAATTCCTGCGCGAAGTTCAAACTGATCGGGCGGCGCGGGCGACGTGGCGACGGATTGGCGCAGCGCCAGACGATGGCGTTCGTGCTCAGGGACGCCCGGAACCTCTACGTCGCATTCCGCTGCACCGAGCCGGAACCGGGGGCGATGGTCGTCAAGCCCAACAACATCGTCCACTACGAGCAGTTGATGGCATGCGGAGAAGACATGGTGGAACTCATCCTCGATCCCGGCGCCAAGGCGAACGGAGCCCAAGAGCTGTATCACATAGTGGTGAAGCCCAACGGCGTGCTCCTGGCCCAGCGCGGTGTGCGAAGCCATCCTCCGCTTGGCAAGTCGGCGCCTTGGCCCGCGGAAATACAACTGGCGGTCGCCAGGCACGAAAAACTGTGGGTGGTGGAGATGGCGATTCCGCTATCGTCGATTCCGGAGGCGGAAGGTAAACGCTTCTGGGGCATCAACTTCACGCGCTTCGCCACCCAGGGCTGCGAAGCATCGAGTTGGTCCGAGGCGCCGCGATACTTCTACGACCCGCGGAATCTGGGCACGATGTTCCTCCCGCCCCTGCAGAAACCGTAAGCACTTTGCAGTTTTCTGAGGTTCGGGCGTAAGTTACACTGAATCCGACTCAAACATACAGACCGATGGCAAACACAGGAGTTTGAAAACATGAACAAATCAACAGGAATTATAGTCGGAGCCATATTGGTGCTCATCGTCTCCGGGATCGTTGTCAAGCATCTTGTCTTCCCGTCGACCGAGGCTCCGACTCACGCGACATCCAAACCCGGCTTCATGGAGATCATCGAAGTGAAGGCGAAGATCGCCGACGTTCTGGGTGCGACACCGTCCGGCGCAGGCAACGCCGGCGATCATTATGCCCAAGCCGTCGCGCTGTTCGTCGCAACAGAGAAGGTCATTCTTGACGCGGCCGCGGCGCTGGGCGAGGGCAACGCAAAAGACTACCCCGACGCACTGAAAACGCTCGAAGAGATTCGGGGCCATATCGGAACCGGAGCAAAACAGGCGAGCATGGACTACATGTCCAAACACGCCTCGGGTAAACTGCAGGTCTCCACGCATCAGGACGACGTCGAGCGTCTCGATCAGAGCATCAACGTGCTCGATATCCTGGGCGATTACTACATCAAAAACAAACGCCTTAAGGACGCCGAAGCGATGTACCGCGACATGTTTGTGGCAGGGTGGCATATGATCAACGAACGCAGCCACATACAGATGGCCATGTACGGTCAGACCATTCAGGCTTTGGCGCTGAACGGAATGTCCAAGTCGATCGAAATGACGCCGGACGGAGACAAGCAAAGGGCAGCGATGCGCGATTATCTCAATGCACTCGACGAGTTCTTGACAGCATTGAGAGATAAGGAGTTGATCTTTCGCAAGGCCCGCCTCGACGCCGGCGACATCTGGAACATTGCCGAAAACGACAAGGACCGCGCCTGGCGGGTCCAGGCGATATTGGCGATGGCTCTGATAAAATTCACGCATGATAAATCAAAGGCCAATAACGCGCGCAACAACGCGATGATCGAGAAATTCCTCAACTCCTCGGACCCGCTCGAAAAAGCGGCCGCACAAGCCGCGAAAGCCTATACCCAGATCGACTTCAATATGGTCAACTCGACGTGGTAACCCAAAAATTCCTCCCGCAATGCTGCACAAAAACGAGAATCCGGATTCGCCCAAACCGCCTCATTGGACCTGCGGAAGCTACAGGGCGAGCCTGCAAACCACCCGGGTGGACCTCCCCTGCCCGCCCGGCGGACTTCTCGATGCGCTATCCGAACAGAACGACCCGGTAATGCTCGATTCATCCGCCCTGCACGAAACGTACGGGCGCCACAGTATCGTCGCGTGCCGCCCGGTAGAAGTGCTCTCCCTGCGCGACGGGGTTCTGCTCGACGCCCGCGGTAATACGCTGGCCAGGCGGGATAACGAGGCGATATGGGCGGCGTTGACCGGCGCCTTCGACGCCATTGGCGCCGAGCCGGTCGGCGGAGCGCCCTACGGGCCAGGTTGGATCGGATACATCGGTTACGAGGTCGGCAGGCACATCGAACGCCTTCCCGCCCAGGCCCCGAGGGACACCTCGCTACCGGATATGAGATTGGCGTTCTACGATTCGATACTCCTATACGATGCCCTGAAGTCCAGGTGGTCGCTGATTTCTCTTCAGTTCGACGGACCGCGACCGTTCGAGCAAAGTTCCCGCGATGCACTCCTTGCCGTCGCCGGCGCTTCTTCAGGCGCCCACGCCGCCCGGAGCCAACCTGCCGACCGGGCCGGCGCCGCACGCAAACCTCGCGCCAATGACGCCACATCCAACTTCACGCCCCAGGCATACCGCCGCGCCGTAACCGCCTGCACCGACTACATCGCCGCCGGAGACATCTTCCAGGTGAATCTCTCGCAGCGTTTCACCGTGCCCGACGCCCCGCCGCCCCGGACGATCTACCGGGCACTCCGCAACCGCAACCCGGCGTGCTATTCGGCGTACATGACATTCAAATCCGCAGGCCAACCGTGCGCAGTGCTCTCCAGCAGCCCCGAACTGTTCCTCCGCGTTCGACGAGGGCGCGTGGTAACCCGCCCGATCAAAGGCACGCGACCCCGCACCACAGACGAGCTGGCAAACTCCAGGGCGGCTTCGGACCTGCTTTCCAGCCCGAAGGACAACGCCGAACTCGCAATGATTATCGACCTCCTCCGCAACGACCTCGGACGCGTCTGCCGGTTCGGGTCGGTGCGCGTATCGGATCCCAGGGCGCTCGAGACGCACCCGACCGTATTCCACCTCGTCGGCACGGTCGAGGGCGACCTCCGCCCGGACGTCGGACCGGCGGACCTGCTTGCCGCCGCCTTCCCGGGAGGTTCCATCACCGGCGCGCCGAAAATCCGAGCCATGGAGATAATCGACGAACTCGAACCGGTCGCCCGCGGACCGTATACCGGATGCATCGGCATCCTCGGCGTCGACGGATCCTGCGAATGGAACATCGTTATACGCACGATCGTCTGCGACGGACCGGTAGCGCACGTGCAGGTCGGAGGGGGCATCGTAGCCGACTCGACCCCGCGGGGCGAATACCAGGAAACGCTTGACAAGGCCCGGGCAATGCTCGAAGCGATCGCCCATGCCCGCGGAGAAACACACACTCAATCCGCACAGCGCCCGGAGATCACCGCATGAAAACTTATCCGATAATGATGGACGTCAGGGGCAAGAGGGTTGTCGTCATCGGCGCAGGGAGCGTCGGGCAGCGGAAAGTCGTCTCGCTCCATCAAGCCGAAGCCATCGTCACGCTCGTCGACCCCGAACTGCCCGAGGCGCTCGACCTGCCGGCGGCGTGCGTGCTCGCCGAACCCTACCGAAGCGAGCATCTCGAAGGGGCGGTAATGGTATTCGCATGCACCGATAACCGCGAACTCAACGCCCGGGTAGCCCGCGACGCCCGCGACGCCGGCGCAATCGTAAACGCCGCCGACCAGAACGAAGACTGCGACTTCTTCGCACCCGCGACGATCCACGACGGCGACGTCGTGGTGGCGATCGGAACAGGCGGGGCCTCCCCCGCACTCTCGGCTCTTCTCAAGGGAATCCTGAAAACCGCCCTGCCCGAAAACATCGGACAGTTCGCCGAACTGCTGTCCCAAATCCGCACCGAACTCAAAACCCGCCTCGACACCCACGAAGCACGCGGAGCGGCGTTGAAGAAACTCGTCACGCAGGAAACCATAGAAGCATTCACCAAAGATGGCGAACCGGCGGTAAGAGCAAAACTCGAACAAATCCTCAAAGACTCCTGAGGCGGTCTTATTCATTGAGACGGGTGAGTCGAAAGCAGCGGGATTTTCAGTCACCCTCCATTCGGAGGGCTCTGGATTACTTATCGCCTCGAATTCCCAGGGCTCGCCTTCGGCTCACCGCCGGGCTACGATCACGTCACCCGCCTCCGGCGGGCTCAATGGCTCAAAGGCCCGACAGAATCGCCTCCACTCCGTGCCAAGAGATGTGGGTAAAGGTGAGGACGCAACTCGGTAGCCTTATCGCGTTTACTTCTTTGCCGCGGCGATGAATTTCGGGCCGTCGATCCACACCGCGGTGCCGACAAATCCGATGGCGCCGTCGTAATAGGTTTTAACTTCGCCCACCCAGTCGATGTTTCGAATGCCTGTTGACGGCCCGAGAATTTCCATGATTCCGGTTGCAGTCACCTCTTGGCGCAACAAGGGCTCCGGTAGCGTCCCCGCTTGTGCGTGCAGCGTTTTTTCGCCGCCCGTTTTTGACAGAGACGCTTGCCTGCTCCCTCGAAAACCGCTGAGTCTCTTCCAGGTGGCAAGGATACTGAATCCCGCAAACATATCTTGAGTTCCCACGTCAACCGTGCGGCCGGTGACATATACCTCGCCGGCAAATGCTTCGGGATGGTCTTTCGCAAGAGTCAGGAACACCTCGACAGTCTCCGCGTTGAAAAACCGCTCGTCTGCAAGGCACTCACGCAAGTTTGTCGGCCGCGAGCCCGACGCACCGCCGGATCTGGGCAATATCACGCCCCCGCCGCCGGACGATGGGTTGCCTTTCGGCCAGAGAAACACTACCGCCACACCGATCGCCAGCACGATGACAGCGACGCCCAGGGCGATGTATAGACCCCGGCGACTCCCCGTCGGCGACACATCGGAGATCTGTTCACTTTCACCAGACGGCGACACCTCGGCGGCCTGTTCGCTTTCACCAGGCAGCGACACAATGCAGATATGTCCGCATTCGGGGCATGTTTCTTCCTTGCCGAGCATCGAACTGGGAGATTGGAGGACCGCCGAGCAGTTGCCGCACTTGAATTGGATCATCGTAACCTGCCTTGATTCAGGATTCACCGATAACCTTGCCCGGATACACCACCGGGTGGTCTGCCCTGTAGTATACCGCCCCGCGCCCGCGGCGCAAAGCACCGCGACGGAACCGGAATCCAATCCGGTCCCGCCGCGCGGCGCTGCGTGTCAATCAGTTGCCGCTATCGCTTACCGTTCGATCGAGTCACGACCTTCGGCGGCGTCTGCGCAGTACGACCAGACCGCCCAACGCCAGAAGCGTCATCGTCGCCGGCTCGGGTACGCACTCGGTGGCAAGGTTCCAGTCCTTCACGTCGCCGCCCAGGCCGGTGCTGATGTCGTAGAGGTCCTGGTAGCTCGTGTTCGGGAAGATGATCGTTTCCCAGGCCGGCTGGTTCTCCAACACCCAGTGCAGCAGCACCTGCCCGCCGTCGTCCGACCACAGGATATCGTCGGGCGTGTCGTAGCTGATACCGTCACTGGCGAGGATCTTGATGCCGGGATCACCGCTGTGGCCGCGATCGATATAGTCTACCGACAACCAGATCTCCTTCTGCAACTCGGAGATTTCTTCATTCGGAATGACCAGTTCGGGTTCTTCCGGGTTGCCCGGTTGCAGCACCCAGTACGGATCGAATTCGCCCTGATCGCCAGCGGGCTTATCGTTAGTGTAGCTGCCGTAGCTGAGACCGGCCGTGCGGAACTTGTTGACCAGTGTGCCCGGACCGACCATGTCCTTGTACCATGCCACGTCGAAGTTATCGATCGCCGACTTGGGCTTCGTAACGCCGGGACACAGGGTTGTGAAGCCCATGGCTTCCCAGTCGTCGTCGGTGTTCGCCGGCGTTTGTCGGTAGTCGATGTTCCAGAACGGGCCGGCGAACCAGATATTGGCATACTCGTCGTCGTCGGCAAGCCCGGCGGCGGGCGGGGGCGGCGGGGAAAGGTCGCCCTGGTTATCGTGCCAGACGGAAATCTGCGAGGCGCCCGGAGGCACGTGGACCAACGAGTAGTTGCCTCCGACCATCGTCATCTCGTGCCCGATGCTCGCGTCGGGGATATCGAACGAAACGTTGACCTGCTGGGCGGGGTTCCGGTTCAACTCATCCAGCAGAAAATCGTAGTCAGTGTTGATGAGCCGCTTTTTGACGATCGTCGTGTCGTTGTAGTTGATCGTCGGATCGTAGTTCGCCGAAACCGGGTTGTAGGCGTGGTTCAGCAGCCAGTAGTTGATCGCCACGCTGCTCCAGCCAGCCCACGCCCCGTTGCCGAAATGCGGCATGAGGTCGTTGGTGTAGATGTTGTCGGCCCGGGCCTGGACCGTGGCGCCGCTGCCCCATCCGGCGGCGGCGAGGTTGTTGGCCGCCGATGCAATCCAGCAACTGCTGTCGCCCGGGACCGGCTTGTCAACGTCCGGTACGCCGGCGCTGTAGACGTCGTACTGGGCCACGGCGACGCCATTGCACGCCAGCAAAGCCACCATCGCCGAAACTACCCATATCGCAATCCGCTTTCTAATTATCAGGTTCTTTGATATGTACATGATTGAGTTCCTTTCTGTGTCTCCGGTTGGAGACCCTGCTAAGATTCGCCACATCGACGAAACGCAGACCGCCGCAGCAGAGCCGGAATCTGATCCGGCCCCGCCGCGGTGGTGCATGTCAGGTAAGTTGTTCTATCGCCTGCGGCGTCTGCGAAGCACGACCAGCCCGCCCAAGGCAAGCAGGCTCATCGTCGCCGGTTCGGGAACGCACTCATGGCAGATATCGCCATTGATGATAACGCCCTCCTGCGAAATCTGATCTATCATACGTACGTCGATCGAAACCCACTCCGGATTGAAATCTTCGATAAAGTGCGAACCCTCAAGATGTTTGCCGTCTGCCAACACCTGTCCGTTGAATATGGTGAGGCGCTCAATAAAGGCGTCTCCGGCCAACGTCTCTTCAGGAGGGCCTTCGCCCTGATAGTTCTCATTGGTCCAGTTGATGGCGACCTCGACCATATCGCCAGGTTGGCTCACGTCCGCTGGAATGAGATCAATGATCCAGGAAATATCTTTCTGGCGGTTCTCATCAAGCGGATCATTATAAAACCACTGATTGATCCAGGGCTCATCAGGCCCCTGGGGATACGTAAGCCAATCGCCGTCGTTCCATCCGCTTCCACCACCGATCACCTCACCCGTAACAATCGTGCCATTGAAGGTGTCGCACCTCTTACCGCTGGGATCGCGATCCAGCGTCATGCGCGTGGATTCGGTTACCAGAGGAGTACCCCCATCAACGCTCAACTCGGTGAAGACATCAAAAAAACTGTCGATATGGAACCGATCGCCACCGTCCTGATTGATGCCGACCCTGGTTATGATCGTATCCCCAGCCGATAGCTCGTTCTCGCTTTCCCTAATCTCAACGGACAGACCACCGACATCGCCCGTCAGGGACATTGAGACAATCTCCGTATCGAACGTAGCCTGGCGCACGCCAGGATCATTTCCAAAGGGCTGGCCGAGGGTGGCTGTCGTTCTCACGAGAGTGTCGCCGCCGATGGCGCCGGACGGTCCACCTTCAAATTCTATCTCGTAAGTAATATCAAAGAAGGAGTCGATCTGCCACTGATCCCCCGAGGCGCCATTCTTGCCCAACTCAGTGAAGACGTCAAAAAACGAGTCCACAGCAAAAGTTGCTCCTCCCCCGAAAGTTAAATTTTCCACGGTCGCCTGACCGTGTGGCCGCATGGTCGGCTTTCCGACCGTAACGCCCGGGAATACTATATCGCCACCCAAATATACCCCGGTAATCACGTCATCCGCCGCGGCCTGCGAGACGATCAGGCAGGACGCGGTTACGATTGCCATCAATACTAATGTTGTATTTTTCATAGTTTTCTCCATTTCAGTTTTGGTGGGCGTAGCGCCCGGATTCTTGAGCTTGAGCCTGAGCTTGAATTTGAACTTGAGCCTGGGCTTAAGCTTGAGCGACTCAACTTACGTGTGCATTGTTCATCCGTATTCGTCAGAGTATCGATGTGCTCGTGTCATAGGCTGCGCTCCTTTTCGTACTTTGGGGAACCCATCCGGTTCCGCTCCGATAACTGCAAACGGTTATCACGTGCCCTGAGACGAGACAGACAGGGCGGCGAGGGGAACTTGGCCGATGCGGCCTGAGCAGGAAGAAGACGTGTGAGCGAGAACGCTCCTGCTCTTGTCAAGAGTCAGTACTTGCCGCTCCCTGAGCGAGCTTGAACTGAGCGACGACAATCATATCACAGAATCCCGGATTCGCCAAGCAAAAAATGAAATAATTCCGCGATAATGAGTGTTTTTTCCCGGTAAGAACAATCTCCCTCACCGGTAAGCGGCGTGTTTTCAGCCTCTTGGGTGGAACTTTTTGTGGAGGGCTTTGAGGCGGGATGAGTCCACGTGGGTGTAGATCTGGGTGGTCGAGATGTCGGCGTGACCGAGCATTTCCTGAACGCTTCGCAGGTCGGCGCCGCGGGAGAGCAGTTGGGTGGCGAAGCAGTGGCGCAGCGTGTGCGGGGAGACATTGCCCTTCAGCCCGACACGCCTCACGTACTTGCGAACGATGCGGAATATATCTTCGCGCCCCAGCGGTTTGCCCGTGTGCGACAGGAATACCGTGGCGGTGGGTTTTAATTCGGATTCGGATTCGCCCGCGACCTGCTCGCCACGAGCGGTCTCGATGTATGAACGGGCAAGGTCCAGCGCCCTGGAGGCCGCTGGTACGATCCGCTCCTTGTTGCCCTTGCCGAGCACCCTGACCACGCCGAGATTGAAATTGACGTCGCAGAGTTTCAGTCCGATGATTTCGGCGGCCCGCATTCCGGTGGCGTACAGGAGCGTTAGAATCGCCCTGTCGCGAAGTGCGAACTGGTCGGTCTCTTCGCTGGGGGCGGCGAGCAGTTCGTCGACTCCGCGCGAGTCCAGTATGGTCGGAAGGCGGTTCCATTTCTTCGGGGCCTCCAGACCGGCTGAAACGTCCAACTTCAAGACGCCCTGGATAACCAGGTACTTGCAGAACGTCCGAACGGCTGCGAGCGCTCTTGCCGAAGACGAGACAGCCAGACCCGCATCCCTGCAATACTTCATGAACCCCTCGATCCTCCGGGTCGTGAGCTTCTCGAGCGGGGCGGCGAAGTACCCCAGGAACCTCGTGAGGTCGCGTTTATATGCCTTTCGCGTATTAACCGACAGCCCGCATTCGACCTGCAGGTAATCTAAAAAGGCGTCCAGGCTGGCGCGGGAGGCCGGTATCAGTTCCGTGTCGGCGACTGTTTTATGGGCGGGTGGAGCCATAAATCCATCCTCGGTATCGGCCCTCACCGAAAAGGAGCTTTAACCGAAATATCTCACGAGGTTCTCCGGTTCTCCGGGCTAGCGAATCGCGGGGACGGTCGGTGCGGCCGGAACAATCGGGGCGGCAGGTATCTCGGGGCGGATAATCCGCACCAGCTTCCAGTGGTCTCCCCATCCAACACCACCGATGGTCTTGAACCGGTCGGACTCGGGGTCCGCGTCCGAATCGATGATTGCGTACCAGTTCTCCGCGGTTCGCCAGGTCGTCGCATGCCGCGGATCGGTGGCAAAGAGATATATCGCCTCGGCGTCGGCCTTACCGCCTGATGCGCGGAGCATCTTTCGCAATTCTCCGGTGCGTTCGATCCACTCGGGCAGATCGCCCGGGGAGAGATAAAATACCCATCGTACGTCGTCACCGGCGATTATCGACCGCCTGGAGAGCATGCGGAATTCGGCGTTGTCGGTGATGAAGATATCATTGACGCCCGTGTTCTCTCTTACCCAGTAAGCGATATTCTGCAGTTCGGCGCGGCGGTGGATTCTCCGCGATCGCTTCCTGAGACGGATGGGCTTGTCCTGCTCTTCCATGAACGCCGTTCCCACGTCGTATCCCCAGTGCCGGACCACTCGCAGGTTATCCGAGGGCAGCATCCAGATCGCCGTCAGGGCGACACAGCCCCACCTGAGCGTATGTCCCCGGCGCGAGAGTCGGAAGAGATTCGCCAGCGTCTGTGAGGCAAACGCATACAGCGGCAGCATCGCCAACGGTACGGCGCGGGCGAAGTCGATGACCATCGGTCCCCTCCCGGTAAGGGCGGCCGACAACTGCATGAGACCCTGGCCCAGAACAGTAACCGCCAGAGAGGCGATGAACATCACCAGCCAGAACCCCAGGTTCCTGGTCCGCAAGCGGTCGAGGCGGAATAGCACGGCGATTGAGATCAACACGAGCGGGGAACACAACAGCGTCCAATCGACCATATCACCGATCAGCACGGGAAACAGCGCCCCCAGCCCCCCCTGCCTGATCGCCTCAAAAACAACCGGCGCCGCCGGAGGAGCGCCGCCGGCGAGCATTCCGTATCGCAGCGACAGGACATATCCAAACTGCGGCGAGGCGCCCGCCGCAGCCGCCAGGAGACAGGCGCCTGCTACCGCCCAGGCCCGCGGCGTAAACCTCCGCCCGGCCAGATACGCGGAGGCAAGGACCAGCGCAGTGTTCATCGACATTCCCAGTTCGATATTGCCCAGCAGCCCAACGCATGTAAAGACCCCCAGCAACCACCACAGCCCGCGCTTGGATGCACGCGCGGGGTGCTTGTGGTAATCCCAACTGCGCAGGAACGCGAGCACCAGCAGCGGAAGGACAGCCAGACATACACCAGTCGGCGTGACCATCGCCACCGGACCCATCCCCCAGGAAACCCGCCCCGGAGCGGAGGTTACCGTCGTGCTGAGTATCGCTATGAAAACCGATACCGACCAGTTGAGGCACTGGCGGTATATCAGCACGTACATGCCCAGGAGGAACACCAGCGTCACCACGGGCGACAGTATGCGAAAAGGCAGGGTCGGGTCCTCGTACCCCGCGGGCGCAAGCACCATTTTCATAGCGCCCAGAAACAACGGAGAATGCCCGCGCCACAGACCGCTATCGCCAAAAACACTGTCATGCGGGTACAATGACGGGTTGTGATCTTTCATCGCCACGGTGGCCAGACGGACCTGCGAGGCATCCAGACGGGTATCGTGGATCGCCAGGTAACCGTAGCCCCCGGCCACTATGGACAGGATAATCACGGCGATAAAGTGTCGTGGTTTGTGCGATGGTTTCATCTGGCGCGTTTTCTCAGCACGTTCAAGGTGCTAGTATATGGCTGCGCCGCACCGACCGCAACGCAAGGATATCGAATGAAAAACAGTTCGGCGAAAACTGATCCGCTTGTCGATGAGGTTGCCGGCTTCATCGACGCCCGCAACCTCATCGCACCCGAGGGGCGCCTGGTTGTCGGCGTCTCGGGCGGGTGCGATTCGGTCGCTGCGCTGGCGATATTGCGCCAACTGGCTCGCTGCCCGCGGCGGGCGTACCAGTTGACCGTTGCGCATCTCGATCACGCACTGCGCGCCGATTCGGCCGGTGATGCCGCGTTCGTGGCAGAACTGGCCGGTCGATGGGACCTGCCGTGCATAGTCGAACGTATTGATATTGCAGCAATCGCCGCCCAGCGGTCGCTGGGCATCGAAGAGGCCGGCAGGATGGCGCGATACGAGTTTCTTCAGCAAACGGCCGAGCGAACCGGCGGGCGATACGTAGCCGTAGCACACCACGCCGACGACAACGCCGAGACGATCTGCCATCGCATTTTCCGCGGTTCGCACCTGCGCGGGGCCTCGGGAATGCCCGCGTCCCGGAAGCTGGGCGAGGGCGAAACGCTGCTCGTCCGCCCGCTGCTGAACTGCCGCCGGAGCGAAATCGAAGCGTTCTGCGCCCGGATGAATCTTGCCTGGCGAACCGATCCGACAAACGCCCGGAGCAATTTCACAAGAAACTTCATCCGCAACGAACTCCTGCCGCTGATCAGGCGGCGGATCAATCCCAACGGCGACATGGCGCTGGTGCGCCTGGGAAAAGCGCTCGCCGAGGCCGAAGAATTCATCGCCGCCCAGGCCCGCGACATCGCGTCGGAATGCATCGGGCTCGACCGGTCGGGGGAAATCGTTGTCGACGCGAGCGTACTGGCGGGAGTTCACCGCGGTCTGGGGGGCTGGATCTTCCGCGAGGCTATGGAACGCGGGGGGATCGCGCTGAGGAAAGTCTCGACCGGCAAGTTGGAAGAACTTTCCGCCCTGGCCGACGGCGAACTCCATACGGTCAATCTGCCCGGCGACTACGTTGCCCGCCGCCGCGGGGACATGATTGTCATCGCCCCGGCGATCGGGCCTGGCGTGCCGACTGAAGAACCGGTGATCCTGTCGGTGCCCGGGGAAACCAATCTACCGTCGGGTGCTACGGTAGTATGCTCTCGGGCGAAGTTCGACTGTGAGGCATTCGAAGCCCACTGCGCGGACCATCGTCGCGGCGTGGAACTGCTGGACGCCGACAGGATTTGCGGACAGTTGATATGCAGACCAAGACTACCAGGCGACCGGTTCGCCCCGCTGGGCCTGTCCGGCAGCCAGACCGTCAGCGACTTTCTGACCAACGCCGCCCTCGACCCCGATGCCCGCGATGCAGCCAGGTGCATCTGCGACGAGGAGGGTATAGTTTACCTCGCCCCGCTGCGAATCGATCAGCGCGTAAAGATCACACCAACCACCGGCCGAGTGATGCGCATAGAAGTTAATGGCGGCCCGGATCCGGCTGGAACTTGACCTTTGGCGATCGGGGCGGGACAATGCCCATGACCGTTATGAATGCGATAGCTAATCTCGGACAGGCGACGCTGCATCGGATCGACCGGTTCGGCGACTTCTGCAGGTTCTCAGGCACGGCTTTCGCGTGGATTCCGCCCGGTCTGGCCGGTTGGCGGAAACTCCGGCTGATACCCCAGCAATTGTACGAAATCGGCGTGAGAAGCATACCGGTAGTCATGATCACCGGTGTTTTCGTCGGTATGGTGCTGGCTGTTCAGGTCGCCCAGCAGTTCAAGTCCGTCGGACTCGAAGCACACATGGGCGCGATAGTGAATCTCTCGGTTCTCAGGGAACTCGGGCCCGTGCTGGCGGGGATAATGCTTGCCGGCAGGGTCGGTGGCGGACTCACCGCCGAGTTGGGGACCATGAGGGTGACCGAACAGATAGACGCCCTGCGGGCGATGGGCGCCGACCCGATCCGCGTACTGGTAGTCCCCCGCCTGATCGGATGCATGGTGATGATCCCGATACTCGTCCTCTACGCCGACTTCATGGGCATTTGGGGAGGATACGTCGTCAGCGTCCACGTCTACGACGTCAACCCCACGGACTTCTGGCGATTCGCCGAACGAACGGTAACGATGTTTGACGTGTTCTACGGACCGATAAAGTGCTTCTTCTTCGGTACGGCCATGAGCCTGATATGCTGCTACAAGGGATTCCGATGCGCCCCGGGCGCCGCGGGGGTCGGGAAGGCATGCACCGAAGCATTTGTGGCCAGCGCGATGGCGATCCTCTGCCTGAACTTCTTCCTCGGCATGCTCCTGACAACGATAGGAATCGGTATATGGGGCTTCGTGCCAATCCTCTGAAACCACCGCAAACAACCCACAGGAACTCGGGACGCAAATGCTGAAAAACTGGCTGAGAAACTGGATGACCCGCCACCAACACCGGGTGAGCATCGCACTGCATGCGGTAGGAATACCCGCCTGCTTCGTCGCGACGCCGATCCTCCTGGTGATGGGTCTGTGGTATCCGGGCGCCGGCGCCTTCGTCGGCGGATACGCCCTGCAGTTCATCGGGCACGCCATCGAAGGAAACCAAAGCGGAGAGGAGATACTGCTCCGCAGAGTCCTGGGCAAACCCGCCGACCAGAGCGAATCCGACAAGCCCTGAACCCGCCGTGGAGCGGGATCAGACCGGCGCGTGAGTCGGGCGCTATTAAACAATCGACAACAACTTCTCCAACGGCGTCAATCGCTCCGGCTCTTATGCGAACTGCGAATGTTGACCCTGGACTCCGTGCCGGCGAGCAATCGCCTGATATTGCTCCGGTGCAGGTAGATGATAAGCACCGCCACAATGGCCGCGAACGAGCCCAGCGGCCAGAGGTCTCCGGGCGCCAGCCCCAATAAAAACCAGTTTGTCCCCGCAAACATCAACACAAATGCCAACACCGCGATAACGCTGGCCAGCGAAACGTAACGGGTGACCAGCACGACAACCACCCATATTCCCAGCGCCCCGAGTCCGGCGAAGGTAAAGTACGGGAACGTCCCCAGCACGACTCCCAGCGAAGTAGCCACACCCTTACCGCCGCGAAACCCCAACCAAAAGCTCATCACGTGCCCGAGTATCGCCCCGAAGCCGACCGCCAACCATGCAAACTGACTCAGCAGAGAAGGCGCCCCACCGTGCGTCACGGCGGGTCCCAGCAACCTCACGAGCAGCACGGGCCCAAGTCCTTTGAGTACATCCAGACCGAAGCAAAACATCCCCCACCGCCGCCCGAGCGTCCGCCCGACATTCGTCGCCCCGACATTGCCCGAACCGTGGCTGCGAAGATTCACACCGTGAAACCGCGCAATTATCGGACCGAACGGCGTGGCGCCGATAACGTAGGCTGTCAGCGGAAACGCTATCAACAGGATGTAGGGATTCTCGATCATCAGTTTCCCATTTACGATTTCACCGGATTGCCGGCGCCCGGCCGTAAGCGTCGATCAATTCCTCAACGTGCCTTTCGACGCCGAGGTAGTCCTCAAGACGGCTGCAGGCCCGCGAATGCTTCTTACGCGTAACAGGATCGGCCAGGGCGCCATAAGCAGCCACGATCGCATCCGTGTCACGCGGGGAATCCACCACGATACATCCACCGTCGCCGAACGCCTCGGCAGCGCCGTTGAACCGCGTGGTGATCGACGGTATGGACCAGCGTGCGGCTTCCAGCACCACCCGGCTGCACGGATCGTACCAGCTCAGGAGTATCACCGCATCGGCGGAGGCATGCCATTTGAATATCTCTTCGGTAGGCGGGGCGAAGACTACAGCGTCGCTCGCGCCGCAATCGGCCGCCAGCTTCATATAGCGATGAGGCGACTGGCGACCGACAACCACCAGGCGCGCACCATCGCATCCCGAATCGCCGCGCCATTTGGCAAAGGCCTCGATGGCCTGGGCGATGCCTTTAAGTTCGAAGTTTGTCGCAACGGTCAGAAATACCGGGGCGTCGGGTGCGGCTCCGATTTCGTTTCTGAGGCGCAGGCGGTCGGCGTCTCTGGTATCGCTCTCGCCGGAAGGGGCGTCGGCGCAGTTGTAGACCACCTCGACGCGATCGGTCATACCGTAGTAAGTGAGGCATTCGTTTTTGACCATTTGGCTGACGCAGAGGCAGATCGCCCCGCCGCCGGTCAGCAGATCGCGTTCAAACGCGGCCATCTGACGGCGATACACATTCAGCGGTTCGGTGATCCGCCGCAGAAACCGCCCCGGGCCTCTTCGTCTTCGCAGGCTGGCGGCAATCTGCGCCGGCACGGTCCCGCCGCGAGGGCGGTAGACATTGGCCCGTGGTATGGGCAGCGTCGTCTGGAGGATGTCAAAGCCCCGTCCCTCGATCGCCCGGGCGACATCGGCGGCAAAATTTCGCAATCGACTTGTGCGTGAGGTTCCCCTGGCGCCGACCTGGCGGACATCAACACCGGGCGCCTCCCACGAGCCGGACCGGCAGATGATCGTCACATCGCATCCGCAACGGGCAAGTTCCATAGCTGTCTGGGCGGTCGAGGTCTCCCGCCCGCCGCGGTGAGGGTCCATCCGTTCTATTACCAGGGCAATCTTCATCGTTCCGGCGCCCCCTTTTCATGGCGTGCGGCGCGCCGCTGTGCCTGGCGGCGGATCGAGGCTGCTTTGCGGTCGATCGCCCGGGAGTACATCTCGGCGCTACCTCCGCAGATATCCAGGTAAGTCCGGAGGAATTCGTCCCAGTGGTTTTGAACCCATACCGCGGGCATCGAATACTTGAGTTGGGCCAGGTCCTTGACGAACCATCGGAATGCCCGCCATCGAGGCGCGAACATGCGGGCGAGGTCGATAAGGCAGAGCGAGACGCCATCGGGCGAGTCGTGCAGGAATACGTGCGATGCATACAGGTCGCGATGCACGAAACCCGCAACGTGAAGTGCGGCAACGAGCCGGGCAAGCTCACCGGTCAACTGCCTCGCCCCATCGTCGGATGCGTGAGCGGCGAGAAACTCCTCTCCGCATCGCTCGATTGCATCTCCCGGTACGGAGGCGACCACGAGGTAACTGCGCCTGGCGGAGAACCCCGCGAACCCCATCTCGTGACCGAAAGTAATCGCGTCCATCGTCGCAACACCACAATGCTGAGCGGCGCGAATGTTGTCGAACTCGACACTCGCCGGGCTGCTCCGGCCGTAAGTTATAAAGCGCCGCCAACGATCGCCGATGCGCTCGGGCCCGTAGCGTTTGAGGTAAAGCACGTGGTCGGACAATTCGATTCGCGTTCTTCGGCGCGTCCCCAGACCGGGCTTGGACAAATCCTGCCCGCCTCCGTAGGCAAAGGCGCCGTCGACGGTATCGAGCCCCGCGCCGCTCAGCAGTCCGCCCAACTCGCTGTTTTCACAAGCCGCCACGGTCATCACTCGGGCCCTCCTGCCGATTCATCGAGGAGTTGCCCGGCGGCTTCGACAACCATTTCGGCTGTCACGTTGCCCATGCAGTGGTGGTACATCGGTCCGGGGATCTGGTTGCAGAGCTTTCGTCCGCACGGTCCGCAGTCCACATCGACACTGACGATTCGCTCGCGAGGACAGTTGATTCTCGCCCAAAGCGGATCGGTGCTGCCAAAAATGGTGACCACCGCCGAGCCTACGGCGACGGCGATATGCCTCGCGCCGGTATCGTTAGTCACCAACACGTTTGTGCGCCTCAACATGCTCTTGAGCAGCCCCAGCGTATTGTCGCGGTCGGCAAAATTAATAACCGGTTCCCCTGCCATACGCCTGGCCACATCCGCGGCGATATGCTTCTCGGGGGGTGCGGCATTGATTACGATCTGCGCGCCTCGGGTTTCGATGAGGATGTCCGCGGTCCGGGCGAATCGGTCGGATCCCCATATTTTACTGGTCCCGCCCGAGGCGCCGGGATTCAGCATTACAACCGGTCGTACCGGATCGATGCCCGCCTGCTGGAAAAGTTCCCCCGCCACCTGCTCGTCAGCATCGGTCACGGGCAAAAACATTTCGCGATCGGGCACTTCAACGCCGAGCATTCCGGCCAGTTCGGCGTAATAGTCGACGGCGGAAATGGGTACGAGTCGGCCCGAATCGTCTCTGGGCGGTGAGATTCTGTCAGTCAGGAGAAAACGGCGTGCGTCGCGATCGTATCCCACGATTCGTCCTATCCCGGCCAGTTTCGCAAGGAAGGCGGTGCGAAAACTGTTCGTCAGGAGAACGGCCAGGTCGAACCTCCCGGCCCGCAGGGCCCCGACGAACTGTAGTTGGCCCAGTGTGCGTGACCGGACTTTAGGTGTAGCCTCGATAACACCGTCCGCCCAATCAGTACCGCTGAGAGTATCCAATGCAAGCGCTCGCCCGAAGTAGGTGATACGAGCATCTGTAAAACTCCTTCGGAGCGCACGGAGCGTTGGGGTGGCCATTACCACATCGCCAACCCAGTTGGGCAGAAACACAACAATGCTGCGGGGGCAAAGATCGGACATCGCGACCTAGAGTCCCTTCTCGGCCAGTTCTTTCCACGTCGCAACGCGCATCACTTTCTCACCGTCCAGAGGCGCATCACCGACAATAACAGCCGTCATTCCGGCCTCGACGAACGCCCTGCCCGCCAGGGACGACTGGGAGATCCCGACCGACATTTTAGTGAAGGTTTTTCGCAGTTCAGCGATCTGGCTGACCAGGCGCGACTCGACGACCACTTTGGGTATCTTGAAACGCCCTGGTACGAGGTGCCACCGCTGCCTGCGCCACATGAGCACCGGCCCGTCGGGATAACCGTGTTGGGACAGTTCGCTGCGACATTGCAGATGGTTGACCACGGAGCGGCGGGTGAGGTAGAGGATGTTGGCCCTCTCGGCCAGTTGCGCCAACGCCGCCCTCGCCGAAGGCGCATCGGCAGGTGTGGCGCGGGGCAGGAGATCGACAGTGTATTTCACCAGAGCGGTCCACCAACCCTTGCGCCCCTGAGTCAATTTCGCCCGGCGGCGCGGAAGCGGGTCCATGTCTACCGCTATCACGGGCTTGTCGGGGGCCCAGGCATAGGCGCCGACTGTTTTGGCGACCTCATCGCCGTCATCGTCCTGGTATCGAATCGCCAGGTCGTATCGACCGGGCTTTTTCGGAACCGCGAGACGAACGCCCGAATACCCCAGCTTGTCAGTCGATGCGGATCTCTCCAGACCGTCGCCTATCTGGAAGCGAAGGTAGGACTTGACCGACGCCAGATTCAGAATGAAAAAATCGTTTCGCTGAAGGCGCGCGACAACCGTAACGTCGCCGCCGACGGACGACACTTGATCGGGGACGGTCAGTATATACTCCCCCCCACAACCGCCCACCACTATCAGCAACAGCGACAGTCCTAAGAGCTTCGATCGCATATTGAATCTCCTGAAACCGGCATTAGGCAATAATTCGCGCAGTTTGTCAATTCCGACGATGATTTTGAAAAACTCATGCAACTCGCCACCTGCAGGTCAACTCCCAGGCTGTGAATTGCCGATAAGTACCTGTAACCATCAGCTAACACCCGGAAATAAGACCACGGAGCAACCATGCCCTCAGTACTTGAGCCCCAATTCATAGGCGAAGATCCCTGGCGGGTCTTCCGTATTTTAAGTGAATTCGTCGACGGATTTGACACAATGAGCCACATCGGACCGGCGGTGAGCATTTTCGGTTCTGCCCGAACGCCCGAAGACGACACCTACTATCGCAAGGCCCGCAAACTCGCGGGTATGCTCGCCAAAAAAAAGTTCACCGTCATCACCGGTGGTGGACCGGGGATCATGGCGGCGGCCAATCAGGGCGCGATCGAGGCCGGAGGAACTTCGGTTGGCCTGAACATCACACTGCCCATCGAACAGTTCCCAAATCCCTACCAGGACATAACCCTCGACTTCCGCTATTTCTTCGTTCGGCTGGTCATGTTCGTCAAGTACTCCTGCGCCTTCGTCTGCTTCCCGGGCGGATTCGGAACGCTGCACGAGTTCTTCAATTCCATGACGCTTATCCAGACGGGCAAGGCCCGCCGCTTCCCTGTTATCCTGATCGGAAGGAGCTTCTGGGACGGTCTGGAAGAATGGATCGACAAGATAATGCTCCACAAGAGCTACCGGAAAATCTCTCCGGAAGACATGGACCTGTTCGTCATAACCGATTCGCTGCGCGAAGCGGTGGACGTGATCTGCCAGGCCAACACGCCGGTCAACCATACGCCAAACATCCAGCCATAAAAAAACCCGGCGACAATTCACCGGGCCTTGCTTGTCAGTTTAGTGCGGTCAGGGTGCGCGTCCTATAGCCGATCGTCCGCGTTGGTCCCGCCATCCCAGAAGTCAACCTTGAAATCAAACGGGGATGCCGGAGCGAGGTTCCCGAACTTCGTAGCCTTGAGGGCAATTTCCAGGCGGGTGTCTACCGCGTACTTAATCTCCGCGGGATTCAAGACAATCGGCTGGAACTCGGCGAGATCAACCATGCGATCGATGCGGTCATGGTTGAGGCTAATCTGCACGTTTGTCATAGCATCATCAGGATATACGATCCCGTCGCCAATGGTATTGATCGGAGGTTCTGTGACGGTAATTGCGATATGGCCCCGGTCGCCGGTCACGTCCTGATTCGGGGTAAGGATGTCCAAAGCGGTTCCCGGAAAGGGCTCACCAACATCCACGGTGTCAGTGAGGAATACATCATAGCTGTCCGATGGCTTTATCGCACAATCTGCATCCAGAATGGCACCAAACCCGACGGAACCGGACAGAGCTATAACCACTACTGTGACAAATAATGTCCCTGAGCATTTCACAGATATAACCTTCCGTTCCTTCTTGACAACGCTCTTCCAGCGGAAGTGAACTCCTCCATGAGCACGCAACCTGTCTGAACTTGTCTGAGCCTGTCTGAGCATTCCGGGCGAAGCACACGAGCACAACGTACCCGCCCATCCGTTCCTTCACATCTATACTATCGGCAAAAAACTCCCAAGTCAAGTGTATTATCGAGTTTTCTTGCGCAATAAACGCTCCATGAAACCATTACCGCTCCCAGGAAACATCGGGGTTTCCAGACAGCACCTTGACGTATCCGAGCGGGAATGATATCATTATGACCTTCCAGGGTGTCTCGCGGTTTTGCGGGATCCAGGCCGACAAGCAGCAAGTAGTTGCATCGCAACGATATAGCATATAAATGCCCCTATCGTCTAGCGGCCTAGGATATCAGGTTCTCATCCTGGAGACCGGGGTTCGACTCCCCGTAGGGGTATTCCGGCGGTTTCCTGCAGTCCCGCAGGGAACCGCCTTTTTTGTGTGCCAGGCAGAAAAAGATAACCGCCATCTACACTCGGGTGAGCACAGAGAGGCAAAGCGATGACCACCAGCAGAACCCCCAGTGGCGATGCAGCATTGTTACCGGTACATCCGGCCCGGTTCACTTATGTCCGCGACGAAGTTTTCTTCGTCTGGCACACGCGCCGAATCCGACTATAGTCAACAATATTAACGAGGAAGGTTCCGGAGTGTGAGGGTGCATAATTGCAATAGTTCCCATATCCGCCACAATAGGCGCATCAGGATCCGACCACGGTGCGCCTCCGGAGGGGATAAGATCAAAACCGGCAAAAGGACCAACCCACCAGTCGACTTCCATGCCGCCAAACCAATCGCATCCTATTCGATCAAAGTCCAAAGATCCCTCCCCGTTTGCATCCAGGAAAACCCCGAGCGTGGTATCAACACCTGTATGTTCCGGCTCCAGTACCAGGAACCGGCCTGGCTCTTTCTGCACGATTTGAAAACCGTCAAAGTAGTCCTTGTCAGCACTTTCTACTGTAAACTCCAATGTCCCGCCTTCGTTCCAGGTCACTCCCTCCACCCACGCGCCCGGATATTCGAATACCTTGTTGGTATATGTTTCTATGAGAACATTGCTGGTGTCACCCAGTTCTCTTGCATCTCGAACCAGCATGTCATCACCCGACCCGAAGAGCGTACCGATAGTATAAACCCCGTAATCCCTTATCTCGGTCGCCTTGAATTTTTCGTTTCCCCATCCGGTGGAAGCATCGCCATTGATACCGGGATCGGTTCTTCCCGAGGTCGCTCCGCTTTCCCCGTAAGTAAGAAGGAGCGATCTTCCATTCCCCCAATTCCCGTCCCCCCCGGCATCTCTTTCACGAAAATCCACTCGCAGCCTGTGCGAACCTGCCTGCAGTTGCTCGACCCGGATATTCCCGTTTGTCACGGTGTGAGTCAACGGTTGAAACCCGCCGTCAATCAGCCCCGTCACATCCGGATTGGTGTTGATCGTGACGTCGAAAACAGACGCCGGCGTGCCCGGTGCAATGTCGAAGTTTACCTTGAAGAGACCCGCGCCGTTAACAAGACTCGGTGCTGGTCCGGGACCCGCAAATATATCATCCGCGACGGTAATCGTCGTACCTCCATTGTCGAGTTCCCATCCGAACATCCCTGTAGCGCCTGGAAAGACGTATGGGTGCTCCCCGGCGGCTGTCATTTCCGCACTCGTAAAGGTGATACCCGAACTGGCCGGGGAGAGATTGATCTGTGTTTGGTGCGCAAAGAGGGAATGCGTTTCGTCGGTGCTGATGAAGACTTCGAAACTTCCCGTCAAGTCCTGGTCGAAAACGGTGATTTCGGGCACCGTTATCGCCAGGTCCCCAAACACCGGTAGCGAGACAAACGCCACGATTATGATTGCAGCCAGTATTATCCTCATGATTAGCTCTTTTCGTATCGCCGGCGTTCGGTTCTGCGGCGCCAACTCCTGTCTGTCGTGCGATCGTATCAAGATTCTTACCTCCGCTAACGCCCGGAACTGAAGACCTCGAATTCAGCCTCCGCCAGGATGTCGACCAGACCGTCGTCGAGGTTCAGTTCCAGCGACATCGGCGCGGCTGACTCGTCGAGCCCTGCCTGCTGGAGTGTTTCCAAAGGAAGGTCATCCACTACCGACGTAATCGACCCGGCCTGCCGGACCGTTGGCGAAGGCAGGTAATATGCCGCGGGTGAAAGATCAATCGCCAACTCGGATACCGGGGCCTGCGACGCGGGCCCAATCAGGTCGACCGGTTCGTCCGGCGCCGCCAGTGGCGCCGCCTCGATCAGCGGCGTTATGATCTCGGTGCTTTCCACCACCGGTGGCGCCGCCTCGATCAGCGGCGTTATGATCTCGGTGCTTTCCACCACCGGTGGCGCCGCCTCGATCAGCGGCGTTGTAGTCTCGGT